>JACPRD010000181.1 GCA_016190145.1 Planctomycetota bacterium
CCCTCCCGCCCTCCCGCCCTGCCCTACTTCGGCCACTCGGCGCACGTGTCCCGCTCCGCGTTCCGCAGCGCCACGCGATCTTGCGCCTCCTTCACCGACGTCGGATAGTCGCGCGTCACGCAGGCGAGACAGAGCTCATCCTTCGGCAGCCCCAGACCCTCGATCAGCCCGGGAATCGAAATGTAGTTCACGCTCGTCGCGCCCGTCCACTCGCGGATCTGCTCGTTCGTGCGGCCCACCGCCACGAGCTTCGATTCGTCGGGCGTGTCGATCCCGTAGAAGCACGGGCCGATCACCGCGGGGCAGAAATAGAAGAGGTGAACCTCCTTCGCGCCGAGATCGAACAGCTTCCGCGCGAGCTTTCGCGCCGTCGTGCCGCGCACGTTCGAGTCGTCGACGACCGCGACGCGCTTGCCTTCGATGAACTCCTTGATGAAGAGGAACTTTTCGTCGATGGCCTTCTCGCGTTTCTCCTGCGACGTTTCCTGGAACGAGCGCTTGGAGCCGACCTTGATGATGCCGTATTCGAAGGGGAGTCCCCACTCGTGGGCCATGGAGATGCCCGCGGAGACGCCGGTGCCGGGCACGCCGAGGACGACGTCCACGCGCGACCGCTCGTCGCGGTATTCCCTCGCGAGCATCCTCCCGAGATCGCGCCGGGCGCTCTCCACCACGCGTCCCTTGAATTTCGAATCGGGGCGCGCGAAGTAGACGAACTCGAAGAAGCAGAACGCGCCTTTCGCGCGGCTCATGCGCGCGGTGTGGACTTTCAGGGTGTCGCGCTCGACGAACACCGCCTCCCCCGGTTCGAGCTCGCGGATGTCGTGGTAGTCGCCGAAATAGTTGAAAACCGAGGACTCGCTCGCGAACGCCACTTCCTTCGGGTGGAACATGTCCCCCGGTTTCTCGCGGAACGCGATCGAGCAGGGCCGGATGCCGTTCGGGTCTTTGAACGCCAGCAGCCCGCGCTCCGTGATCGTGAGCACCGAGTACGCGCCTACGAGGTCGCGGTGGACCCCTTCCACCGCCCGGAACATCCGCGCGACGTAGTCCGCGTTGTCGCGCGCTTCCAGCACCTTCTGCTCGAACATCCGCTCGATGAGAATGTCCTGGATCACCTTGGAGTCGACTTCCGTCTGGAAGGTGTAGCCCTTCTCCATGAGCGCTTTCCGCGCGGCCTGGAGGTTGACGAGGTCGCCGTTCGCGCAGGTGCGCAGGCCCGGGCGATCGGAGCCGACGGGCTGCCGGTTGCGGAGGAGCCGTTCCGGCGTGCCGCCGCCCGTGGTGGCGTAGCGCGTGTGCGCGATGCCGACGGTGCCGCGCAGCTGGGAGAGGTCGTAGTGGTGGAAGACCTGCGAGGCGGAGCCGAGGCCGGCGTGGTCCCAGAAGAACTGTCCGTCAAAGGTCGAGACGCCCGTGGAATGCTCCCCACGGGACTGCAGGCGGTCGGCGGACGCGACGAGGCGCGCCGCCACGGGCTCATAGCTGACAAATCCGAGGATGCCGCACATGGGCGGACAGGTTAGCGCGCGCCGGTGAATCCGTCGCCGGGAAAACGACCACCCGCATGGCCGGCGCTTCCTACTCGCTCGACCTCACGACGCCGAGCGCCCTGAGCGTCCCGCGCGAGCGCAGCCGGCCCGTCACCGTCAGATGCGCCGTTTCTTCCACGGTCAGCTCCGCCCGGCGCAGGAGGACGAGGTCGCGGACCACGACCTCCCCGCGGATGGCGGGGGCATGAAGCGGATCCGTCGTCTCCGGAACGATCGCGACCGAGTACTGTCCCGGCACGTGTTTCGGATTCCAGTTGTCCGGATTCTCCCAGCGCCCGTCGAACGTCCCGATCCACACGAGCGGCTCCATCTCGATCGCCGCCGTGATTTCCTCCGCCTTGACGCGCACCTCGGGGTCCGCGCTTCCGCGCGCGGCTTCGAGCGCGGGAAGGGCTTCGCGGCCCGCGGCGAGGAGTTCGAGGGCGGCCGCCCTGCGGACCGCGCAGTCCTCGTCTCCCAGGCGCGCCACGACCGCGGTCACGGCCGGCGTCGCGGGCGCCGCGGCGGGCCCGGTTGCGGGCGGATCGATTTTCGAGCCGCACCCGATCGCGGCGAGCAGAGAGAGGGCGCACGAGAAGCGTCTCATCAGGAGAGCTATCGGCAGATCCAGCCCGGGGCTGAAGGGTCCGTTCGGCGTTCGGCGTTTGGCGTTCGGCGTTGAGGCCGGGAGATCGAAACGGGAATCCCCCCGTCGTTGGCGAAAACGCCGAACACCGAACGCCGAACGCCAAACGGCCATCGCGCGGGGCTCTGCTTGACCCCGCCCCCCGCGACGCTAGGATGTGGGGGTTCCGAGGGGAGAGAGATGAAGATTTCGGCCAAGGCCGAGTACGCGTGTCTGGCGATGTTCGAGCTTGCGAAACGCCACGGCGGGCCGCGGCCGACGCAGATCCACATCGTCGCCGAGGAGCAGGCGATCCCCTCGCAGTACCTCGTGCAGATCCTGATCCAGCTGCAGCGCGCGGGGCTGGTGCGCAGCGAACGCGGAGCGAAGGGCGGGTACCGGCTGGCGCGGGAGCCGCAGGACATTTCGGTGGGCGAGGTGCTGCGCGTGATCGACGGGCCGCTGATGGTGATGCGGAGTCCGCAGCCGGGGGCGGACGGGGACGATCCGCGGGGGAAGCAGTTCCGCGCGATCTGGACGGAGGTGCAGGAGGCGATGAGCGAGGTTGTGGACAGGCTGAGTTTTGCCGACCTCGTGGCGAACTACGAAAAGGAGTACGGGGTGGAGGTGCGGAAGGGGAAGTTGCCTCCGATGAAGTAGGGTTTTTTTTGCATCCAAACATGAGCATTAAGGTAAACAATCACCGCATCACCCTCCCCACCCTCGCCGAATCCGTCGGCCATACCCCCCTTCTGCCCCTGCGCCGCCTTTCCGCCGGCACGGGAAGCGAAGTCTATGCCAAGGCGGAGTGGCTCAATCCCAGCGGCTCCGTCAAAGTCCGCGCCGCCGCCCGCATCGTCGCCGACGCAACGAAAGCCGGACTCCTCGTCAACCGCACCCTCATCGACTCCACCTCCGGAAACACCGGCATCGCCTACGCCTTCCTCGGCGCCGCCCTCGGTTTCCCCGTCGAACTCGTCATGCCGAAGAACGTCTCCGAGGAACGCAAAGCCATGATCCAGGCCTACGGCGCAAAGATCACCTGGAGCTCCCCGTTCGAGGGAAGCGACGGGGCGATCCGCCTCTGCCGGGAACTCGTCGCGAAATCACCGGACCGCTACTTTTTCGCCGACCAGTACGGCAACGAGGCCAACTGGCGCGCCCACTTCGATACCACCGGCCCCGAAATCTGGCGCCAGACCGGCGGCAGACTCACGCATTTCGTCGCGACCCTCGGCACGAGCGGCACGTTCGTCGGCACAGGCCGCTTCCTCAGAAAACAGAACCCCGACATCCGCCTCTTCTCCGTGGAACCCTCCGCCCCCATCCACGGCCTCGAGGGGATGAAGCACATGGAGAGCGCGATCGTCCCGCCGATCTACGACCCGTCGCTCGCCGACCGACGCATGGAAGTCGAGACGGAGGACGCGTACGCGATGGTGCTGCGCCTCGCGCGCGAAGAGGCGATTCTGGCGGGTTTCTCGAGCGGCGCTGCGGTGCTCGCGGCGCTCGAGGTGGCGCGCGCGACTCCGGGCTCGACGGTCGTGACGGTGCTGCCCGACGGCGGCGACCGGTACCTGTCGACCCCCGTTTGGGAGGAAATCGTTGCTGGTTCTTGAACCCGGCGCGCGCGCGAAGATCGTCGCGGAGTCCGAGCGGGCCTGGCCGCACGAGGGGTGTGGCATGCTCGTCGGCCGGCGCCGCGGCGCCGACTTCGTCGTGACCGAGGCCCCCGTCGCCGCGAACGAGAACACCGACCGCCCGCGCGTCTGGTACGACCTCTCGCCGCAGGACCAGCTCCGGATCGGCAAGGAAGCGGAAAAACGCGGGCTCGAGGTGCTGGGCATCTACCACTCGCACCCCGACCACCCCGCGCGCCCGAGCGAGGGCGACCGCAGCCGCGCCTTCGGGAGCTTCGTGTACGTGATTGCGTCGATCGAGAAGGGGAAGTACAAGGAGATGACCGCGTGGACGCTGGACGACGACTTCGCGGTGCCCGAGCACGCGGCGAAATTCGTCCGCGTCGACATCGAAGAGGGGAGGGTCTGATGGCCGTGAAAGTGCGCGTGCCTGCGCCGCTTCAGAAACTGACCGGCGCGCCCGAGATCCAGGGAACGGGCGCGACGGTGGGGGAGGTGATTGCGAGCCTCGAGAAATCCTATCCGGGCGTCGGAGCCAAGCTCTGCGACCCCGCGACGGGCAAGGTCCGGCGCTATCTCAACGTATTCGTGAACGACCAGGACGTTCGCTTCCTGCAGGGGGAGGCGACGGCGGTGAAGGACGGGGACGAGATGTCGATCGTTCCGGCGATTGCGGGTGGGTAGGGCGGGTTCGGAGTTCGGCGTTCGGAGTTGGGCCGGGACGATGGGAAATGCGGATTGTGGGTGCCGGTCTGGAGGCCGCGAAGCGGCCCCCTTGAACTTCACCTTCTCCCTTCCCCTTCCCCTGTCGTTCGCTCCTCGAACGGCAGTGGGAGGAAAATGGGCGTGGCCGGCACCGCGCGCCTTATGGCTTCTGGCTTATGGCTGCCTGCCACGCTGCCGCCTACCGTCCACGCCTGCAATTCCGTAAGATCTCGCACATGAACCGTTCCCGCATCTTCGCCCTCGCGCTGGTGTTTGCACCGCTCGTCCTGTGGACGACGCAGGCGGAAGATCCACCGCCGGACGAGCCGAAGAAACCGCCGGCCGAGTTGCGGCCGCTCGACCAGGCCTGGGAGTGGCAGATGAAGGTGATCTGCGACTGGCCCGAGCTGCCGGCGTTCGACGCAGGCGGCGCGAAGGCGCCGGCGAAAGGAAAACCCGCGGCGGTCGTCGTGCTCGCGGCGGGAAAGGACCCGGCGGATGCGCTGCGCCACGCGGCGGGGATCGCCCGGCGGCACGATGGCTTCGCGGCGCACTGGGCCGCGCCGGACGCGGACACCGCTAAGCTCGCCGCCGACGCGAAAGTCGAGGGCGTCACGGGCGGCGTCGCCCCCGATATCGACAGGTTCGTCCCCGTCCCGCTCCGTCCCGCTCTCCTGCTGGTCGGCGCCGACGGACACGTCCGCTTCGCCCATTTCCCCGGCGCCCACTGGGATCCCGAACTCTGGGCGGTCGAAGCCCGCGAACTGGTGCGCGAGACGAAGACCGATCCGCCCCCCCCGGACGTCCCCGCCGCGACCACGAAATACCAGGGAGCCCTCGCCTGCGCCGCCTGCCACCGCGATCACTTCAAAGACTGGCTCATGACCCCCCATTCCACCGCGCTCCACGAACTCCGCATCATCTCCCGCGACGAAGATCCGAAATGCATCGGCTGCCACGTGGCCGGATGGGAAAAGGGCGGATTCTCGGACCGCGCGACCCACCGCCACCTCGCCGACGTGCAGTGCGAGGCCTGCCACGTTCCTGAAAAAACCCACAGCGCCACCGCGCCCATGGGAAGCAAGGATTACCCCGTGCAGTGCGCCGGCTGCCACAAGGCCGGCTTCTCCTTCTTCCAGGATTTCAACAGCGCCATGGGCTACATCGCCCATGCGCAGGCCAAGGGCGCCGGAATCATCCCCTTCTCCGCCCGCCAGAGCTACATCGACAAGATCAAGCGCGAGATGTACCTCGAGACCTGCGCGAGCTCCGAGTACGTCGGCACCGATTCGTGCACGACCTGCCACGAAAAACCGCACGCGCAGTGGGCCACGACCCGGCACGCGAAGGCGTTCGAGACGCTGGTGAAGGCGGGCAAGGAAGCGGAGCCGAAGTGCCAGAAGTGCCACACGACGGGGCCCGGCCTGAAGGGCGGCTTCGAATCCGCCGCGAAGACCCCGGATCGCCGCGACGTCGGGTGCGAGTCCTGCCACGGCCCGGGCGGGCGCCACGTCGCCGCGAAGACCCCGGAGGAGTACCGCACCTCGATCTTCCGCTTCGACGAGAACTGCCCCACCTGCGTCGTCCAGCGCATCTGCCGCAGCTGCCACGACGCCGACAACGACCCGGACTTCGACCTGTTCCCGGCGCTCCAGCGCGTGCGGCACCGCGACAAGTGACCCCGCTCGCGGCGCTTCCGACTCCGGGCTTCAAGGACGCGGTCCTCGTCTACCTCGCGGCAGGGTTCGTGTCGTTCGTGGCGGCGTCGTGGATTTTCTGGCGAAAGCGGCGGCTGGCGGGGCGGCACACGGCGCCGGCGCTCGGCCTGGCGATGTTCGTGGCTGCGATGCAGCTCCTCGTGATCGGGTCGCTTCATGGCCGCCGTCTTCACGCGTACGAGCACGCGTATTTCCGCGACCTGATGCTCGCGATGGCGATCGTGCTCCTTCCCGCGTTTTTCATTTCGGCGTTCTTCATGTCGGCGTCGGGCGCCCTTCTCTGCGAACGGAACGGCCTCACCCCCTTCCCCATCTCGCGCGACCTCATGCGCGGCGCGCCGGACCGCTGGAAGAACGCGGGCGAGGCCGCGATCCTCGCGCTTGTCTCGGCGGCCGTCGCCCTCGCGTACTCGCTCGCCCTCTTTTCCGCGGCGAAACGCGTCTTCGGCTACGAGCCCCGCCCCGCCCCGGGCACCGAGGACGTCGCGGTCGTCTTCGCGGGACAGACCCTGCTCGTGCTGGGCTTCGGACTCGCCGCGGCGTTCTGGGAGGAGATCTTCGTGCGGCTCTTCCTCCAGAACGCTCTCCTGCGCGCCTTCCGCCGCGCGCGGGGAGGCGCCGCCTGCGCGGTGATCGTGGCGTCGGCGATCTGGGCGACGGGGCACGCGGGTACGATGGAGCCGGAGGTGGTGAAATTCCTGCAGGTGTTCGTGATCGGCCTGCTGTTCGGGCTCGTCTGCCTGAGGCGCGGGATCGAGACCTGCCTGCTCGCGCACAGCGCGTTCAACGTGGGGATCCTGATCGTCGGAGGGTTCCAGTGAGGGAGTTCCTGCGGTCGCTCGGCCGGCGCGCGCGTGTCGTCGCGGCGCGCGAGGGCTTCCTCGACGGCCTGTTCTGGGGCTCGTTCGCGGCCGCCTCGCTGCTCCTGGCCGACCGCATCCGCCTCGAATGGTCCGGCGGCGGCCGCGCCTGGTCGGACGCGCGCGGCGTCGCGGTCGCGCTCGGCGCCGCCGCAGTCCTCGCCGTCCTCGCCGCCCTCGCCCGCGCCTTCGCGTTCCGCGCCGCGGACCGCGACCTCGCCCAGGCCGCCGACCGCCGCCTCGGCCTCGCCGACCGCCTCGCCACCGCCGCCGAAGGCGCCGGCACCGCCTTCGACCCCCTCGTCGCCCGCGCCGCCGACGCCGCCGTCCAGGGCGTCCCCCCGCGCCGCGTCTTCCCCGCTCCCCCCCTCGGCCTCCGCGCCTGGAGCGCCGCCGCCGTCGCCGCCGCCCTCCTCATCCTCCTCGTCCCCCTCCCCGAACCCCGCGCCGCCGCCGCCCAGAAACGAAAACGCGACCGGCGTCCCGGAAGCGGCGAACCCCGCGAGGAAACCCCGCCGGACCGGCGCGGCGGGACCGGCGGCGACGTCGGCGTGGGAAGCGGCCCCGGCGAGGACGAATCCCCCGCCGGCGGCGGCGGAGGCGGCGGCTCCCGCGGCCGCCCCGCCCCCGCGCCCCCCCTGTTCGGCGACCCCGAACGCGGCAAGTTCCGCGAGCGTCCCGAACGCGTCGACCCTCTCCTCGGCAAGGGCGACTGGAAACCCACCGGCTCCGCCGTCGACCCCGCCGCCGCCGCCGCGGGCGCCCCCGAGGCCGCGACCGAGGCGGAGCGCCTCACGGCGTACCGCAGGCAGGCGGAAGCCTTCGTCGGGCGGGACGGATTCCCGGCGGGGGACCGGGCGATCGTGAAGGGGTATTTCGAGAGGGTGGCGCCGCGTTGAGAACACCGGCCGTGGGTGATGGGTCCGACCGGGTGTGAACCGGCGCTTCCCCACAGCACCTGTCATGATGAGCCAGGGTTCCGGGCATCATGACTCCGCTCTCGGCTGATACGATGTCCTCGTGCAAAACGCCCCCGAAGCCGCGCCGCCTGATTGGCGTGATCGTATCTGAACTCCAGGGACGAGGCTTCACTGGAGGCCGACCGCAGGGGGCGCCGATACAGGGCTGCGGGCGCGACATCGGCACTCGGAGGCGGACCTCATGAAAACAGCCTGGTTAGCCGGAGCGTTGAGTCTTGCGCTCGCTGTCTCGGTTGCCGCAGCGGTCGTCATCGATCGGTCGGGAAAGGCGGCCATCGTGCGGATCGAGCGAGACGGAAAGACCGTGTTTGAACACCGCTTCGCGACCCGACAGCAGATCTTTGCCGCCGAAGAGAGTCCCAGCGGATTCTACCTGTTCGTGTGGCACATGGATCGTTCCCCCAGAAGGCTCACGATCTTCCGGTTGAGCGATGGCGCCCAGATCGCAGATTTTGCCCCGGGATTCGGCGGAGAGTTGCGGTGGACGCTCGGCGACAAGCTCCTGCACGCGTGGGGTGTTGGCACGAACCTGGCCATGATACGCGTCTACGATGTAACCGGAGCTGTCCTACATTCGGAAGGGGTCACGGGATACCTGCTCACAGGCCGCGGCTATTACGTTGGATTCCCCTCGATCGACATCGCCTCGGACAGCTCTCTCTACAAGTACGACGTCAATACCGGAAAGAAGACGATTCTCCGGGAGAGCCTTCCGGGATCCCCCAGAAAAGTGGAACTGGAGGAAGAAATTCTGACCTTGGAATTCGACAGCGCCGAGAAACTCGTCGTGGCGACAGACAGTCATTAGCGTCCGGGCCGGGAAGGCCCGGCTCGGTGCGGCCACGAAAAAACCCCGCTCGCGCGGGGTTTGTCGTTCCTGCAGGCGGAATCTACTTCTTCGCGAGCCACCGGACCATCAGCTCCCGCTCCGCGCCTTCACACCCCGCAAAGCAGGGTGACTCCGGCACGGCCTTCTCCCGCTTCACGATCGCCCGGAACGCCTCCTGGATCTTGCGGCCGGAGTGTTCGCTGGCGGCGGTCTGGCGGGGGAAAAGTTTAAGGAGGGGGAGGAGGGCGCGGGCGTCGCCGGACTTTTCGAGGACGTCGAGGACGGCGAGGGGCACGAGGAGGGAGCCATCGCCGAGGTAGGCGATGACTTCGTCTTCGGCTTCCTGGCAGCCGGCGGCGGCGAGTTTGACGACGAGGCGGAGGCGGGCGTTGTTGATGTGTTCCGCCATGACGCGATTGCGGATCGGGACCGACGCGAGTTTCCCGAGCTGGTCGAGGGCGACGGGGGTCGCGCGGCGCGGATCGAGGGCGAGGAGGGTTTCGGTCAGGTCCTCGAGGAGGGCGCAGTCCTGGGCGTTCTTGACCTGCGGGACGCGTTCGAGCGCCTGGGCGACGGGCTGGAAGGCGGCGGCGCCGATTTCGCGAAGTGCGTTCTGGAGCTGGGCCTGGCGGCCGGTTTCGCGGGTATTGCGGAACATGCTTTCGACGAGGGCGGTGGCGGCGGAGGCGCCGCGGCTGACGATGCGCTGGAGCGAGCCGTTACGTTTGGCGACGTCCGCGCTGAGCCATAGTTCGATGTCGGTTTTGAGGTCCGGTGTCAGGGTCGCGACGGGCGGTCGCGAGTCTCCCTCGACGTCGCTGTTTCCCATCAAGAGGGCCCTCCGAAGGTGCCGCCCGCCGACCGGCCGGGCAAAACTAGGTGTCCGGCGGGGGGGTCGGGCCATCCCGGCCGGCAGGGCGTCGGGGGGGCCCCATCGCTTGCCCCACCGTTGGAGTTGGAGTATACGGAATCCGGGGGCTCGCCATAAAAAACTTTTTGTGTTTTCCGGCGATCCCAAGATATTGATCGGCAATGGGTTGCGGTGACCTGCAGAGTTGTACGCAGATTTAGGAATGTTCGGGTCCCGTTCGGGGGGTCTTCCCGGACCGGCTGAAAACAAAAGTCCGACCGGGAACCGAACGACTGCGCGAAATAAAAAAAGAACCGACCGGCCGGTCGGTTTTGTTTTACGATCCTTAAGCAAAGAAACTTTCCGAAGGGGGATGCGCCCGTGAAAACTGCGTTCAAGGAATGGGCCGCCGTGTGCCGTTCCCTTTCCCGGGGCGCTGCCACCGTGATCCTGCGCAGGGGCGGGATCAGCGAAAAAGGCGGCCGCTTCCAACCCGAATTTTCTGAGTTTTTTCTTTTCCCGACACGCTTCCACCAGTCCCCGGAAGACGTCGCCCCCTCCGCCCGTCCCGACCTCGACGCCGCCAACGCCGCGGCACCCCCCGAAGGTTTCCTCGTTCTCACTTCCTTCGCCCGCGTCGCCGCCATCCTTCCCGTCCGCGACAAGCCCGCCCTCGCGCGCCTGCGCCCCTTCCACCCCTGGTCCGACGCCGCCGCCCTTGAACGCCTCCGCCGCGAAGGCCCGGATCCGCTCTTCGCCCTCGCCGTCCGCGTTTTCAACCTCCCCGCCCCCGTGACGCTTCCCATGCGCCCCGCCTACGGAGGCTGCAAGTCCTGGGTCACGCTCGAAGCCGACGTTTCCATATCCGGCGCCGTTCCGGCTCTCGGCGAACCGGAGTTCGCGCGTCTCCTCGCCCGCATCAGGGAAGTCTGACGGAGCAGGCCCTGCGAAGCACGAAGCACGAAGCACGAAGCACGACGAACGAGTAACGATGAACGAGTAACGATGAACGAGTAACGATGAACGAGTAACGATGAACGAGGCCCTATTTCCCCCACCGCTTCGGCAACTCGACCACCCTGTCCCGCGCGTCGACCGCGAACAGCCTGACGCCGCCGTTCGCCGTCACGAACGCGCAGTCGAGCGGCGCCGCAAGCGCCTGCGGCCCCGCGTGCGTCCCAAGCACTTCCGTGATCTCCGGGTCGTGAACGAGCCGGTCCGGCGTGACGATGAACGTGAAGACCCGGCCCTTCTCCCCGTCCGTCACCGCCACCCGCACCCGGTCGTTCTCGTCGTTGGCGGGCGTCACCGCGATCCCGATCTCGTCGTTCTCCCAGTCGCCCGCGTCCAGGTTCCAGTTGTGGTCGCGCTCGATCGTCCGCCCGTTGAACGTCAGCCGCAGCACGTGGCTCTTCCGGTCCGTCCGCCGGTCGACGACGAAGAAGACGCGCGGGTCCCGCGGGTCGATCCCGAGGCCGCACGGCCGGAACTTGTCCCCGCCGTACCCCGTCACGTAGCGCGTCGTCTCGTCCCAGATCACCACGCGCCCGTTTCCCGTGTCCGCAATCGCCAGGAACTCCCTGTCGGCGACCTTGAGAACGATCACACCGCGCGGGTCCCGCAGCTCGCGCGCGCCATGGTCGCTTCCCGCAAACCCCACCAGCCGCGTGAACGCCACGGCCACCGTGTCGGCCGTGAGATCGAACAGCGGCTTCTCCAGCGTCACGCACTCCGCGCGGATCGCCGCCACCCGCGAGCTCTTCCCGTTGGAAGTCACCAGGTCCCCGACGTTCAGCTCTCCCAGCTGCCTGGCGTCGCGGACGCGGAATTCCTTCACGGAAGCGCGTTTCGCGGTGAGGGAGCCGAGGTCGTAGGCGGTGGCGTGGATGCCGCCCGGGGGGCAGTCGAGGATTTCGAAGAAAACGGGCGGGTCGGAGTCGCTGGCTTTCAGGGTGGCGAAGAGGCGGGACGGTTTCGCGGCGGAGCGCGCGAAGCGGCGCGCGGTGTGGCCGGGTTTTCCGGAGGTGAGGAGTTCGCGTTCGGGGGTGAGGCCGTCGAGAATCTCGCCGTACGGATCGGCCTTGCCGTTGTTGTTCGCGAGGAGGAGCCGGCCCGGCGAGTGCTGGGAGAGGCCGAGGGCGTTCCGGACGGCGAAGACGGAGACCGATTTCGCCTGCGACTCGAGGCCGTCGACGACGGCCGTGATTTCGTAGAGGGCGCGCTCGCGGTTCTTCCCCCAGGAGTCGGGGGCCGACAGGTCGAGCGGGATCGTGAGCGAGTCGACGGAGCACGGGTACTCGCCCGCGAGCGTGCGGATCCAGGCGGGCTCCCAGCGGCGGTACACGCGGTACGTGCGCCCCGGCGGGCCCTTGAGCGCCATCTCCACCATCGAGCCCTGAACCGCGGCTTCCACGGTGAAGTCCGCCGGCGGCGCGCCGGCCTTCCAGTTCAGGCGGACGTCGTAGACCCACTCGCGGTCGTCGAGGAGGGAGTGCCAGAAGAGCGCGTAGCGGCCGTGGGCGGCGGGCTCGTCCATTCCGAGCAGAAAGGCTTCGTGGCGGTCGCCGATCGTGACGGTGATGACGGCGCCGGTTTCCGCGAGGAGGCCGGCCTTGTAGTGCTTCCGGTTGAACAGGTCCGTGGCGGGGGAGTCGTTCGGGTGACCGGTGTCGAACTTCCCGTCGGGAAGGGACTTTCCGGTGCGGAGCGGCGCGCCCTTCCCGCAGGCGAAGACGGAGACGGTCGCATCCGGCACCGGGTTGCCCTCGCGGTCGAGCACCCGGACGTAGACCTTGTCCGGCGCCATCTCCCACCAGCCGTCCCATTTCACGCCGCGGGCGCCCTGCGTGAACCGGCGGACGAATTCCGCCGCGGGAGCGCCGAAGACGGCGTGCCCGGTGGCGAACAGATCGGGGCCCCAGCACGACGTCGCGAACTGCACGGGGCGGCCGTCGCCTTGCGCCGCGACGCCGGTGCGCACGGGCGTGACGGCGTACGCCGCGCGGTCGCCGACCGGGCAGAACGCCCGCGCCGTCTCGCGCAGCTCGCCCTCGCCGTCCTTCCACCCGAATCGTTCCCATTTCTGGTTTTCGCCCCACCAGAGGTCCATCTGGCGGCAGCTCTCGTAGCGCTCCTGGAGCGCCTTCCATCGCGCGGCCTTGTCCTTCTCCGGCGCGTCGTCCGGCCACCCGAGGTCGTACCCGTCGAAGAACACGCGGACGAGGACGTCCTCGTTCTTCGCGCCGCCCGAGCGCTCCCAGAGACACGTGACCGCGTCGGCCAGCTTCCGCGCGAGATACTCCTTGCTCGCGGGGTCGCCCGCGACGGTCGGGCGGCGGTCCGTGAGCGACTTCAGCGATCGGAACGACGGGTGCATCGGAAGCCCGTGCCAGGCCACCTCGATCCGGTTGTTCCGCTCGTTCGCGTCGCCCTCCGGCTCCAGCACCGCCACAAGCCATTTCTCCCCCGTGACCGACAGGTCCAGCCTCTTCCATTTGGCCCCCGGGCAGTCCTCCAGTCCGTATGGCCAGGGCGCCTGCACGCTCTGGATGACGTACTTCGGCATCTCCTCGAACGGCGGCATCAGCTCGACGTGGTATTCCGCGTCCGGCTTCGCCCCCGGCAGCGCGTCGGGATTCGGGCGGTCGGCGCAGAGCCACACCTTGAGCGTCGCGCCGCCCGGGATCTGCCGCGCGCCGTTGTTCTTCATCACGATCTGCCACGTCACCGGCTCGCCCTTGAGGGGCCAGCCGTAGTTCGGCGCGCCTTCGGTGAGAAGCGGCGTGAGCGCGCGGTGCACGAACGAGATTTCCGCGTCGGGGCGCTCGTCCACGGCGTTGGCCTCGCGCACAGCGGTCGTGAGCTCGCACCGCACGTACCCGAAGAGCGGCCCCGCGGCCATCGCGACCGGTCCCTTCTTCCGCGCCTGGAACCCCTCCGGCGACGCCTTCATCGCCGGCGCGGAACAGTCTCTGCCGAATCCCGGAAGGGGCTGCCGCGACGGCGCGCGGCCGTCGTACGCCGGCCCCGGGTCGGGCTTCGCGGAGGCCTCGCGGAGCGGGGCCACGCGCAGTTCCAGCGGGAGCGCCGGGTCGTCGAACGCGAGGACCAGGGCGTCGAATCCGTCCTTCGTGAAGTCGCCCGCGGCGAGTCCGCCGGGGGCGAGAAGCGGGATATCGCCGGAGGCGTCGTCGACGACCTTGACGAAGCAGGCTTTCGGCGAGACTTCGGCGCCCCATCGGTAGAAGCGGAGGAGGGTGTATCCGTCGATGTCGACCGCGACGCAGATGGCGTCGGTCCCGGTGCCCCAGAAGTCACCGACCGCGAATCCCCGCACCTTCGCGGGATCGACTTCGAGATTGAGCGGCTCCGCGCCCGTCAGTTCCGCCGCCTCCGTCGGGCCCATCGGCGGCGTGATCCAGTTCACCCAGAGCGCCGCATCGCCCTCGTCCCCCGTCCGGGACAGCACGACGATCCGGTCCGACGCCGTGGACATGAGATTCCCCGCCGTCACGAACATCGGCGTCCCCTTGAACTTCTCCGCGGGGATCGCGCGGGATTTCGCGGGAAGGGGCGTCCACGTGCGGGTCGAGAAGACTTCGGGCGGGTCGTAGACGGTGAGGTCGAGTCCGCCGGCCGCCGCGGTGACGACCGCGAGGTACGCCTTGCCGACCGGCCCCGGCCTGAAGTCGCCGGCCGCGAGGAACGCCGCCGCCTGCGCGCCCGCGATCTTCGGGCTCCGCCACCGCGCGAGCCACGGACCGTCCTTCGCCCGCAGCGGCGCGGCGTAGACGACGAGGTCGCGCGAGCCGTCCTCCTGTTCCTGCAGGGTCGCGAGCTGGCCCTGTCCGAAGCCCCAGTGCTGCGGGCCTTCCGCCCGCGCGCGACCGGCGACAAGGACGAGGAGGGTGAAGCACAGCCCGGCCGCCAAAGGCCGGAGACAGGTTGCGAAGCGAGGGGTTCCGGACACTTGTTTCGTTTCTCGTTTCTCGTTTCGGTCGGGTGAAATGCCGAGACGAATTCTAAATAGTGTCACGCCCAGATCGCGGTTGAAGTTGCATTTTCTCTCTTTGAAGTTACTTGCAGTTTGAAGTTGAACTTGAAGTTGTCCTTGAACCTGTCCCTCACCCGCCCTACCCCTGCCGCAGCTGCTTCTCGGCGTCCACGACGTCGCGATTCATCCGCACCGCCGCCGTCTTGATCTTCTCCGCGAGGAACGGGTCGTTCACGAAATGCGGGTACTCCGTCAGCGCGCGCACGGTCTGCCGTTCGAGCTGGATCGCCAGGCGCACGTAGCGCACCAGGTCTCCGTCGGACAGCGACGAGTGCGCCTCCAGTTCCGAGAAGGGACACCCGCGGCTCCACGCCCAGATCACGCTCGCCATCCGGTAGTCCAGCTCCTTCGTCGGGGTCTGGATCCCGAACTCCCGCTCGAGCGCCCGCACGTCGTCCACGATTTTCAGCGCCTTGAACTTGTAGGGCCGCAGAAGATCCTTGGCCAGCGGCCGGAACCAGTCCCCCTTCCGCGACTCGAATACGATCGCCGAAAACAGGACGTTGATCTGGTCCTCCGACAGCCGCGACACCATCCCGTCCGCCAGGAACTCCGTCACCTGGATCTCGTACCCGTAGATCTGCTTCGCGAACTGCCCCTTCGGCGTCAGCTCCCGTTCCTTCGTGTAGCCCAGCCGCTCCAGCAGCGCCAGGCGCCGCTTCACCTGGTCCACCATCCCCCGGTACGACCCTCCCGTGTGCGCGTGCGGCGCCTCGTCGCGCGCCTTGCCGCGTTTCCGCCTCCTCCGCGAGCTCCGGATCGAGGGCGGCGGGGGAGGGGGCGCGCCGAAATTGGCGAAGGAGTTCTCGCAGGCCTTGAAGATGTTCTTGCCGAGCCGCTGCCAGAGGTTGAGGAGGGTGGCGTAGGAGAGGTTGAACTGCGAGCGAATGGGCTCGATTTCGCCCTCGATGACACGGTCGATGGCGCCGAACCGCACGTAGGGCCACTCGACGTTCGAGTAGACGTAGCCCACGGCGTCCATGCCGCGGCGCCCGGCGCGCCCGGCCATCTGCATGTACTCGCGGGCGAGGAGGAAGTTGCGGCGGATGCCGTCAAACTTGGTCATGGAGTCGAAGACGACGGTGCGCGCCGGCATGTTGATGCCCAGCGCGAACGTCTCCGTGGTGAAGATCAGCTTGATGAGGCCCGCCGTGAAGATGCGCTCGACGATGTCCTTGAGCGTCGGCAGCAGCCCCGCGTGGTGGAACGCGATCCCGCGCAGGACCAGGCGGCGCATCTCGACGACCGCTTTGTCGGCCTCGACGCCGTATTTCGTCGCCCATTCGTCGAACAGCCGGGCGATGATCTCGCGCTCGCTCGCGTTCAAAAACTCGCGGTGCATGGCCTCCTGCGCGCGCTCCTCGCACTCGCGGCGGTTGAAGATGAACCAGATGAGCGGGAGCTGGCTCTCCTTCTGGATGTGGTCCATGAGGAAGCGGCGCCAGTTGTGCGGCCCGACGCGTCTCGGCTCGCGGCCGTCGTCGCGGCGGTCCTCGGGCTCCGTCGCGCGGTGCCAGCCCGGGCCGTGACCGCCGGCGGGCGTGCCCGCCTCGTCCTCGAGGCGCCGCAGGTCCTTCAGATTGCCGATCCCGTGCCCGTGGATCACCAGCAGGTGCTTGAGCGGCACCGGCCGCCCCGTTTCCAGGATCACCTCGAGCTTTCCCTTGCGCGTCTTCCGGATCCACGACGCGAAGTCGTTCAGGTTCGCGACGGTCGCCGACAGCCCCAGCACCCGGATGTGCTCGGGCGCGAAGATGATCGACTCCTCCCACACCGTGCCGCGCTCGCGGTCGTCCATGAAATGGATCTCGTCGAAGATCGCGAACTGCACGTCCGACAGCCGCTCGGGGTCGTCGAAGATCGTGTTCCGCAGAATCTCCGTCGTCATGATCAGCGCCTGCGCGTGCGGGTTGATCACCACGTCGCCCGTGACCAGCCCGACACGGTCCCCGTAGGTCACCGTGAAGTCGCGGAACTTCTGGTTCGACAGCGCCTTGATCGGCGCCGTGTAGATGATGCGCTTGCCCTCGTTCAGGCATTTTTCAAGCGCGTATTCCGCGATGAGCGTCTTGCCCGCCCCCGTGGGCGCGCTCACGAGCACCGACTCTCCCCGGTCGACCGCCTGCACCGCTCGGACCTGGAAGTCGTCGAGGGTGTGTCCCTGGTATTCCATCGGAGGGGGAAGATAAGTCGAAAGGGGTCGGAGAACGGCTAATTATTAATTATGAATTATGAATCTTGAATTGGCGCGCGAACTTCACGAC
>JACPRD010000182.1 GCA_016190145.1 Planctomycetota bacterium
AATTAATAATTCAAAATTCATAATTCATAATTAGTCCTTCCCGTCCGTCTCCGCTCCACCTCAAACGCCAGGAGGGGAGGCTCCTTTCGGCGCCTCCCCTCCCGTGATCTCTTCCGTTCCGTTTTAGTCGCAGACCCAGACCCGCACGTTCCGGTTCTCGTAGTGCCCCGCGGTCCACACCTTCTTCGGCACCCGCTGGCACTCACCGGCGACCCACACCTTCTGGCACTGGGTCCGGGTCGTCGGGGGGCACCACACCTTCCGGTAGTACCCGCACTTCACCATGATCCTGACTTCGCGTCCGCAGCTGTCGCGCTGGATCCTGTAGACCGGCTCGACCCAGACCTGGCTGTAGTACCCGGGGACCACGACTTCGACTTCGCGCATCTCGTAGTGGCCGGCGGTCCTGACTTCGACGTACTCGATTCTCCAGCTTCCCTCGACCCACTCGTTGACCTCGACCGTGGCGTAGTGCCCGTGGCCGTGGCCGTAGTCGGCGTGACCGGCGTAGAGGATGGAGCCGGCGGCGTGGCGGGCGATGTCGCGGTGCCGTTCGTGGGCGTCTTCCATCATGTCTTCGTGGCGTTCGTGGGCCTTGCGGAGTTCCTTGCCCATTTTCTTGAAGAAGTTTTCGGCCTTGGCGTCGTTGGCTCCGGCTCCGGCCATCAGGGCGGCGGTCGCGATCAGGCTCATGAGCTTTTTCATCTTCGTATCCTCCAGTGTGTTGGTTTCGGGTTGGTTTGGCTTGGACGGGAGAGGAGTATTGCAAGGGGTGTGCCAGAACGTTGAAATACATAACATGTTATGTGACATGTAGTTATGTATGTTTATGGGAAGTGTGTGCTGTCCACTTTCGAGGACAGCAGTCACGCATGGGGAGAATGGCGCCCCATCGCCGTTGATCCTCCTTTATCGCATTTCCAAAGTCTTTCCTATCGCCGTTCATCGCTTTGAAATCCTGCCCATCGAGGCCTTGGCAGCATGAGTCTGAAGGACGGATAGACCGGCGATGAACGGCGATAAGAAAGACTGGGGAACAGCGATAAAAGAGGATCAAAATCGATGACAGGCTCCGCAGCGCTACGGCTTGTCTCCACCCTCCCGTGATTCCTCTGCGTTGAAGTTGCTCCTTGTTGTTGGAAATTCCCTTCCTCCTCTTCCCACGGACTGCTAGTTTCCCCTTCCCCCATGACCCTCGTCTGCCCTCGCTGCGGACGCTCGTTCGAAGCCACGGCCGGCCGCCCCGCCGCCTGCCCGGGATGTGGCCACACCGCGGACGCGGGCTCCGACTTCGCCCCCACCCTCGTCTCCCAGGACGAACGAAAGCCGCTTCCCCTCCTCGTCGTCACCTACGCCGGCGGACGCCGCGAGGAAGTTCCACTCTCCGCCACCCTCAGTCTCGGCCGCGCGCCGGAAAACACGCTCGCCGTCAACGACCTCAAACTGTCCCGCCGCCACCTCGAGATCGAGCGGCGCGGCGAGGCGTGGTACGTCAAAGACCTCGGCAGCTCCACCGGGACGCTTCTCAACGGCCAGAAAACCGTCGACGCCCGCCTCAACCCCGGCGACCGCGTCACGGCGGGCGACACCACTTTCGAATTCCAGGTCCGGTTCCAGGACACCGGCGACACCGACCGCAAGGTGCGCGTGAGCGTCGGCGAGGGCGCGCCCGCAGCTTCCCGCGTCGCGCTCTCCAAGGAGCGCATCGTCATCGGCCGCGGCGCGGAGTGCGACGTGGTGCTGCCGAGCCCCGTGATTTCGCGAAAGCACGCGACGATCACGCGGAAGGGAAACGAGACGGTGCTGGAGGACCTGGGAAGCGCGAACGGCGTGTTCGTGAACGGGCGGCTTGTGAAGAAGGCGGCGCTCGCGAAAGGGGACCGGCTGCGGATCGGGCCGTTCGTGCTGACGTACGACGGGGCGGAGCTGGCGCGCGAGGACCTGCAGGGGCGGATCACGCTCGAGGCGGCGGCGATCGGGAAGAAGGCGGGAAGCGTCGAGATCCTGAAGGACGTGTCGGTCGTGATCCGGCCGAACGAGTTCGTGGGGCTGCTCGGGCCCAGCGGGGCGGGGAAGTCCACGTTCATGGACACGCTGAACGGGTTCCGGCCGGCGACGTCGGGGCAGGTGTTCGTGAACGGCGAGGACCTGTACCAGATCTTCAACAGCTTCAAGACCAACATCGGCTACGTCCCGCAGGACGACATCATCCACCGCGAGCTGACGGTGTGGGACGCGCTCTACTACACGGCGAAGCTGCGGCTGCCGGATGACACGACGGAGGAGGAACTCGGGAAGCTGCTCGAGGAGGTCATCGGGACGCTGGACCTGACGGAGCGCAAGGACACGCGCGTGAGCGCGCTGTCGGGGGGGCAGCGGAAGCGGGTGAGCGTGGGGGTGGAGCTGCTGACGAAGCCGCCGCTTCTGTTCCTGGACGAGCCGACGTCGGGGCTCGACCCGGGGACGGAGGAGAAGATCATGACGATGTTCCGCGGGCTGGCGAAGGGCGGGCGGACGGTGGTGCTGACGACGCACGTGATGGAGAACATCGAGCTGCTGGACCTGATCGTGGTTCTGGTGAAAGGGCGGCTGGCGTATTTCGGGCCGCCGAAGGAGGCGCTGGAGTACTTCGGGATTCCGAAGATCACGAAGATCTACGACAAGCTGGAGGCGGCGAAGCCGGAGGAGTGGGCGCAGCGGTACCTTGCGTCGCCGTTCAACGCGAAGTACGTCGCGGAGCGGCAGGCGGCGTCGCGCGCCTCGGCCGCGGCCACGCCGCCGCCGCGCGAGCGCAAGGCGCCGATGCCGCACCTGCAACTGATCGCGCTGCTGCGGCGGTATTTCGCGACGCTGATCGGGGATCCGAAGTCGCTCCTGTCGCTGCTCCTGCCGGGTCCGCTGATCGGGTTCCTGATGACGCTGCCGTTCGACTCCGCGAACCCCCTTCACCACAGGCAGCTCCTCGTCTTCATGATGGTGACGGCGGTGTTCTGCGGGTGTTTCAATTCGTTCCGGGAGATCGTGAAGGAGAAGGCGATTTTCCGGCGCGAGCGGATGGTGAACCTGCAGATCATTCCGTACGTGCTGTCGAAGCTGATCCTGCAGTCGGTGTTCCTCGTGGTCGGTTGCTTCATGCTCCTGTCGATCGTCTCGGTGATCGAGGACATCCAGGGAAATTTCATTCTGCACTACATGCTGCTGCTGTTCGCGTCGGTCGCGAGCTGCGCGCTGGGGCTGGTGATTTCGGCGCTCGTGAACTCCTCGGAGAAGGCGATCGGGCTCGTGATCGTCGTGATGATCATGCAGATCATCTTCTCTGGCGGGATGACGGCGCTGAGCGGGATCTCGAAGGCGCTCGGCGTGTTCATGATCGCGTACTGGGGTTACGACGGGATGAGCGAAGTCGCGAAGGACGGCGGCGCGGTGATCCTCGGGGACATGGTGATGACGCTCCTGTTCGCCGGCGTCTTCACGGCCGCCACCATGGGCATCCTGCGCGCCCAGGACGTGCGCTGATGCTCACGTGCGCGAAATGCGGCAGCCAGGTCGCGCTCCCCGCCGACCCGAAGGCGATGGCCGCTTCCTGCCCGAAATGCGGCTCTTCCGTCGACCTCTCCTCGATGCGGACGATGATGGACGCGCCGGCGCCCGCGCCCGCGGCGGGGGACCCGTTGGCGGCCGGAAAAGTGCTCTCGGGGTACCGCATTGAGCAGGTGCTGGGGCGCGGGGGAATGGCGGTCGTGTACAAAGCGGTGCAGCTGTCGCTCAGCCGCGCCGTCGCGCTCAAGGTCCTGCCCCGCCACCTCTCCGCGAATCCGGCGTTCGTCGCGCGGTTCACCCGCGAAGCCGGCGCGCTCGCGGCGCTCAGCCACCCCAACGTCATCGGGATCATCGACCGCGGCTCCGAGGGCGACCTCTATTACTTCGTGATGGAGTTCGTCGACGGCACCGACCTCCAGGCAGTGCTCGCCCAGGGCCGGCCGGCGCCGGCGGAAGCGGTGCGCGTGCTGACGCAGGTGCTCGCGGCGCTCGACTACGCGCACCGTCGCGGCGTGATTCACCGCGACATCAAGCCCGGGAACATCATGATCTCGCGGGACGGATCGGTGAAAGTGACCGACTTCGGCATCGCCCACCTCGCCGGCGGCCAGGGCACCGCGATCGGTCTCACCATGGCCGGCGCGCAGATGGGCACCGTGAACTACATGGCCCCCGAGCAGCGGATCGACGCGGGCCGCGTCGACGCGCGCGCCGACATCTACGCCGCGGGCGTCGTCCTCTACGAAGCCCTCACGGGCCAGCTCCCCCTCGGCGCCTTCGAGCCCCCGTCGAGCCTGAATCCCGCGGTCGACCCGCGCCTCGACGCCGTCGTCCTCAGGGCCCTCAAGCGCGACCCCGCCGCGCGCTTCGCCACCGCCCAGGACATGGCCGCCGCCCTCGCCCCCCTCGCCTCCGCCGCCGCGCCCCTTCCTCCCGCCGAACCCCGCCCCGCCGAAACGCCCGCGCCCCCCACGCAGGTGCCCTGCCCCTTCTGCAAATCCGAAAACCGCTCCGACGCACGCTTCTGTCTCAACTGCGGCAAGACCCTCCTCGAGACCTGCCCCAAGTGCCGCCGCCCGATGCGCGTGCAGGCGAAATTCTGCGACGTGTGCGGCACCAACGTGAGCGAGTTCCTCACGAAACTGAAGGAGGACGCCGCGGCGCGATTCGATGACGCGGTGCGTCATGAAAAGGCGGGGAAGCTGGCGGAGGCGCTGGCCGCGCTCGACGCGGTGCTGGCCGCGGAGGGGAAGGACCTCGAGGCCCTGAAGGAAAAGGCGAAGGTGCGACGCGAGAAAGTGCTGGCGGCCAAGGAGAAGCTCGACGCGGCGTTCCGGACCGGCCAGGAACACTACGACCGCCGGGAGTTCGAGGCGGCCGTCGCGGCGTGGGAAAAGCTCCCCGGCGGCCTCGCGCACGTGCGCGACGCGCTGGCCGAGGCGCGCCGGAAAATCGAGGCGCGCGGACAGGCCGTGCGCGCCGCCGAGCAGGCCCACGGCCTCGCGCAATGGGAGGAGGCCCTCAGCCAGTGGGAGCGCGCCGCCGCTCTCTCGACGGAGCCGCCCCCGTTCCGTGAGAAACTGGAAGAGGCGCGGGCGAAGGCGGGCGAGGCGCGCTACGCGGAGGCGGCGCGGCGCGCGGCCGGGACGGCCGACCCCGCGTCGGCGGCCGCGGCGTGGAGCGAAGCCCTGAAATGGAAGCCCGGCGACGCCGCGGCGCAGGAGGGTCTCCGGCGCGCGGAGGAGGCGAAGCGCCTCGCGGACCGCGCGGGGCTCGTGGCCCAGGGCGACCAGGCCGCGGCCGCGGGACGGACGCGCGAAGCCGTGGACGCGTGGCACAAGGCGCTCGCGCTCGCGGGGCTGGACGAACCCGAATTGAAGGCGGCCCTCGACCGGAAACTCGCCGATGGGCGCGCACGGCTCGCCGCGGACCGGCAGAAATACCTGATCGTCGCCGTCACGGGCGGAGGGGCCTTCCTCGTGCTGATCGCGATCGTCGTGGGCCTCGCCATCCTGTTCGGCGGCGACGACGACAAGAAACCCGCTTCCGGAACTTCCGCCGCATCCTCGCCCGGAATGTCCAGTCCGGACGAGCTGTTCGAAATGTCGAAGCGCCTGATCAAGTCCGGCGACTGGGACCGCTTCTATGGGCTTCACAGCCGTTCCTACCGCGAAAATCACTCCCGGCAGCAGTTCGAGCAGGAATGCCGCGCGAACTTCTACCCGTACAACCCGAACGGCGCGAATCCCGACTACATGGTCCGCAACTGGGTAGACGAGCAGGGCAACCGGGCGAGCTACTATTGGGCGTATCCGGGTTTCGACGGCAACTACTACCCCATGCCGGCGCCCATCACGATGGTGAAGGAGGACGGCGGCTGGAAGTTCGATTGACCGTGCACCGCCCGCCCCACGAAACGAGTCACGAGGAACGAATAACGAGGAACGATCCGCTGGGAGACCAACCATGAAGATCTACACGCGCACCGGCGACTCCGGCTCCACCGGCCTCTTCGGCGGCGCCCGCGTCAGCAAGTTCAACCCCCGCATCGAAGCCTACGGCAGCGTCGACGAGCTCAACGCGGTCCTCGGAATGGCCCGTGCCGCCGGCCTGCCCGCGGAACTCGACGCCGAACTCGCCGCGATCCAGGAGGACCTGTTCGTGGTCGGCGCCTACCTCGCCGACCCGAGCCCCGAAGGCGAAAAGAAAATGCGGATCTCCATCGACCGCGTCCGCGCGCTCGAGCGGTGGATTGACGGCATGGAAGCGGTCCTGCCGGCGCTCCGGAATTTCATTCTCCCCGGCGGCTCGCCCGGCGGCGCGGCGCTCCACCTCGCGCGAACCGTGTGCCGCCGCGCCGAGCGCGCGACCGTGGCGCTTCATGAGAAGGAGGCCGTCGCCGAGCCCGTCGTGTACCTGAATCGGCTCGCCGATGCGCTGTTCGTCGCGGCGCGGTATGCGAATTTCCGGGCGGGGGTCGCGGAGACGCTGTGGAAGGCGGGTAAGTGACCGGTTGCCAGTGACCAGTGGCCAGTGGCCAGTGACCAGTGGCCAGTGGCCAGTGACCAGTGGCCAGTGGCCAGTGACCAG
>JACPRD010000173.1 GCA_016190145.1 Planctomycetota bacterium
GGACGCCGGCGTCCCCGTCGAAACCGCTCGCGCCGCCGAACACTTCCGCTTCGAACTCCTCCTCACCCCCGCGCTCGCCTTGCCGGACCTCGTCGATCGCGTCTCCCGCGCCTTCGAAGTCCCCCTCGCCCCCCTGCAGGGCGGCGAAGCCGGAACCTTCTTCGGTAACGGCGGCGGCCTCCAGATCGCCCTCCAGGCCGGCGACGAGTCCCGCCGCGTCATCGTCGGCGGCGAGCGGGAACTCGACCCCGGCCCCGGCGATGAGAACGACCGCGCCGCGGCATGGGCCCTGCAGAAACTTCTGGTCGCCGGCGTCGCCGCGCGAAAGCCGGAATGACATCCGCCTCAGTTGCCCGCACGGCCTACTCGAACCAATTCTCCACTTTCAGTGCGGCGATCCGGGAAAAGTCCTTCAGGTTCCTGGAGACCAGGATCAGATCGTTGGAGAGGGCCGTCGCCGCAATGAGCAGGTCCGCGGCCGGAGGCTTGAGGCCCCGGGCGAGGAGGTCAGCCATGACATCGCCGGCGACGAGGGCTTCCTGTGAAGTGATGTCCAGGACGGTGACGTTCTGGAGAATGGCGTTCTCGACCCGGTTCCATGCCTGGCCCGGATCGGGCCTGAGCCGGGTGCCGGCCCGCAGTTCGGCAACGACGATGATGCTGGTGGCGCAGTCCTCGGCGGGAGCCGAAGAGAGGCGGCGGATCACCCCTCGATTCCCGCGAGGCCTGAGGAGTTCCTGCAGGACATTGGTATCGAATAGGTACTTCATTCCCCGGACCGTCCGGACCACGACCCGCGCCATGAGGCAGACTTCCTCCACTCGGAAATCCGGCGCATGGCGTCCCAGAAAGGAGAATCGTCGGGAATCGTGAATTCCTTACGCCACCGGGGACCCAGCCGTTTTGGAGCCGGGACGATCTGCGCGACCGGCGTGCCGTGTCTGGAAATCGTGATGGGACGCTGGGAACGGTTGACTTGCCGGATCAGGGCAATCAGGTCCCGTTTCGCGTCCGCTACACCGACGGTGTTCTGCGGCAATTTCATGGGTTTTCGTTTCATATGGTCATTATGACCATCTGAATGGACCGCCTCAAGCCCTAACATACGCTTCTCCCTCCAGCTTCGCCCTCCCCCGCGCCGCCAGCCGCTCCAGCGCTTCCTCCACCTCCCCCGCCGAAAGCCCGGTGTCCTCCCCCAGCTCCGCCGCCGAACGGCAGCCGCCGGCGAGCGCCTGAAAGACGCGGTCCTCGGCGTCGGACATGGGGCAGGCGGCGCGCGGCATGCCGAGTTCCTCGAGAACATGGTCGGCCGAAGCGACGAGTGCGGCGCCCTGCCGGATGAGCTTGTGGCAGCCGGCGGAAACGGGGGAGGTGACGGGTCCGGGCACGGCCAGGACTTCCTTTCCCTGCTCCACGGCCCAGTCGGCGGTGATGAGCGCGCCCGAGGACTCGCCGGATTCGACGACGACCGTACCGAGCCCGAGGCCGGCGATGAGGCGGTTCCGGCGCGGAAAGTGGACGGCCGAGGGCTCGCTCCGAAGCGGAAATTCGGAGACCAGTGCGCCGCGCGCCGCGATGCGCCGCGCCAGCGGCTCGTTCTCCTCCGGATAGACGCGCAGCACGCCGCTGCCGAGGACGGCGATCGTGCGACCCGTCCGAAGCGCCCCGCGGTGAGCGGCGGTGTCGATGCCGCGCGCGAGGCCGGAGACGACGGTGAGGCCATAGGAGGCGAGGTCGGCGGAGAGGCGTTCTGCGGTGGCGACGCCGTAGGGTGTGGGCCGGCGGGTGCCGACGACGGAGACGGCGGCCGCGTCGTCCGGCGAGAGGGCGCCGCGCACGTAGAGGAGGAGGGGCGCGTCGAACAGGACGTGGAGTCCGCGTGGGAAGTCGGGGGCGTCGCAGGGGACGACCCGGACCCCGTGGCGCGCCGCGTCCTCGAGTTCGCGCGCCCCGCGGTTGTCGGCGAGCGCCTTCCGGATGGCGGCCGCCGCGGCCGGGCCGCATCCCTCGACGTCCGCAAGGGAGGATTCCGTCGCCGCGGCGATGCCGGCGAGTGAAGCGAAGCGGTCGAGGAGGCGGCGCAGGAGGACGCAGCCGACTTTCTCGCTCGCGTTGAGGGCGACGAGGGTTTCGATGTCATTCATGGTGGGTATCTTCTATATATCTTATACACAGTAAATGTCAAGCGTCGCACTTGAAAAATATCAGAAACTCCGGCAATCCCGGGTGCGTGCCCCCCCCTGCACGGAGCGAGTAATGAGGAACGAGTAACGAGGAACGCCCCTCAGCGCACGACCGCTTCCCAGGCCGCCCGGATCGCCCTCTCCGGCAGCCCCGCCCGCACCTCCGCCCGCCCGACGCGCGAACACACCACATACCGCATCGCCCCCCCGCGCGCCTTCTTGTCCCCCGCCGCCAGCGCCCGCAGCGCCGCCGGATCGAGCCGCGCCGCCCGGCCCGGCAGCCCGCACGCCCGGACCAGCGCCCGCACCCGGGCCTCCAGCCCCGCGCGCGCCACCCCCGCCCGCTCAGACAGCACCGCCGCCGCGCAGAGCCCGATCGCCACCGCTTCCCCGTGCCGGTACCTCCGATACCCCGTTCCCGCCTCCACCGCGTGCCCGAACGTGTGCCCGAGATTCAGCAGCATCCGCTTCCCCCCCTCCCGCTCGTCCGCCGCCACCACCCGCGCCTTCTGCGCCGCGCACCGCGCCACGATCCGCCCGAGAATCCCCGCATCGCGCGCGAGAATCCCCTTCACGTTCCTCTCCAGCGCCCCGAACAGCGCCGCGTCGCCGATCAGGCCGTATTTCACGACCTCGGCGAGGCCGGCGCGGTACTCGCGGTCGGGAAGAGACCGGAGCGTGTCGAGGTCGGCGACGACGAGGCGGGGCTGGTGGAAGGCGCCGACGAGGTTTTTTCCCTGCGGCAGGTTGATCCCCGTCTTGCCGCCGATCGCAGCGTCCACCATGGCGAGAAGTGTGGTCGGGACCTGGACGACGTCCACGCCGCGGTTCCAGGTCGCGGCGGCGAATCCGGCGAGGTCTCCGACGACGCCGCCGCCGAGCGCCACCACGAGCGCGTCGCGGCCGGCGCGCATTTCGGCGAGTTCGGACCAGAGGTACTGGAGGGCGCCGGGGGACTTGGTGCGTTCGCCGGGCGGGAGCACGGCGAGGGTCCCGTGGAAACCGGCCGCGGAGAGCGAGGCCATGGCCGCCCGCCCATACAGTCGCGCGGTGTTTCCGTCGGCGACCACGAGCGTCGCGCGCGAGTTGCCGAGGGCGCGAACCCGCCGGCCGAGGCCTGCAAGCGCGCCCGCCTCGACGACGACGGGGTAGGAGCGGGCACCGAGGCGGACCGTGAGCGCGGTCATGTCGCCGATGGTGTGGGCCGCCGCCGCCCCTGTCAAGAAGCCACCCTACTGCGCCTCCTGCTCCGTCTCGTCCATCAACTCCGCCTTCTCGTGATGCAGGTACTTCTCGTACAGGCCCTTCCCGATCTGCCCGCGCAGGAATTCGTCGTTCATGAAGCCGAATTCCTCGAGGAAGCCCTTGAGGACGTCGATCCGCGCGTAGATCTCGCCTTCGCTCTTGGAGCCGAAGACGCGGTCCACGTACTCTTTCACCTTGCGGCGGAAATCGGTATTCGTGGTTTCGTAGCCGGTGAGATTCTCGACTTCGTTCTGGAAGATCCGGTCCGACTCGCGCGTCCTGGCGAGGAAGGCCTTACGGCCCTCGTCGACGAGGCGCTGGAAGGCGCGCTCACTGAAGAGGCCGATTTCGAGCAGCTTCTTCTTGAGGAGCGGCGCCATGGCGAGTTTGCCTTTCCGGACTTCGTCCCGCAGGAAGAGGACCGCCGACACGGCTTCTTTCGGCGTATGGAGCTGGGCGTTCATGGCTTTCCTCCTTCCCCCTCGGTCGGTGTCTGGACGGCGGATCTGACTCTCCAACCTGTTAGACGCTTGTCGGTTCGGTGTTGTTTGTTTTCTTTGGACAAAGGTAACGGTGCAAGTGGAGTGCCCTGTTTACGCGATTCACGCCCGCGGCAGATGCATCCTCTAAGATATTGATAACAAGTGCTTTATGTATTCCTGTGGGTCATGGCTTTCAATTTGACCGAGCGCGCGGATGTCCACTTTGGTAAGAAACTGCACCAAAGGCGGTCCAACTGGGGCGGAATGGGATTACCGGAGCGTGAGATTCCGCGATTCCCGTCACTGAAACCGGTGGCTGGCTTGGCCTTGGCTCCTTGCCCCTGGCCCCTTGCACTTGGCCCTTGGTTACTGGCCCTCGGTCACTGGCCCCTGGCCACTGGTCACTGGCCCCTGGTCACTGGCCACTGGCCGCCGGCCCTTCCTCGCGTCTATAATGTGCCGATGCCCCATCCGCACCCCGGCGCGCATCCATCGATCGAGCTGGATCGGGAGACGCAGCTTGCGCCGCTCTACCACGTCGTGCTCCTCGACGACCAGGAGCACACGTACGAGTACGTGATCGAGATGCTCGTGAAGCTGTTTCACAAGGCCACGGCGTGCGCATTCGAGCACGCGGTCGAAGTAGACAAGACGGGGAGAACGATCCTCGAGACGACGCACCTCGAGAAGGCCGAGCTAAAGCGCGACCAGATAAAGGGTTACGGCGGCGACTGGAGGCTGGGATCCGTGACCTCCATGCACTCCGTCATCGAACAGGCCGAATAGGCCCCGGCCCCCGCCCGCCTGCTCGTTTCAGACGCGCGTCTGCAACTTCATCCTCGGGAAGCCAGCCGCGCCGCTTCCCCCAGCACCCGATCGAACATCGCCGCCGTGAGCCGCCCGGTATTCGTGTTCTGGCGACTCACGTGGTACGAATCCACGAGGATCGGCCGCCCCGGCAGGCGGTGCACGGCGCCGTGCCGGAACGGGTGCGCGGCCAGCCGCTCGCCCCAGAGCCGCAGCACCGCGTCGTGCCCCGTCCGGCCGATCGCGAGGAACACCCGTACCTCCGGCAGCAACGCAAGCTCGCGCTCCAGCCAGGGACGGCACGCGTCGAGTTCGCGGGGAAGGGGCTTGTTCGCGGGCGGCGCGCACCGCGCCGCGGCGGTGATCCAGATGCCTCGCAGTTTCATGCCGTCGTTGCGCGCCGTGGCGTCGGGTCGGCTGGCAAGGCCGGCCCTGTGAAGCGCGGGGTAGAGGAAGTCGCCGCTCGCGTCGCCCGTGAACATCCGCCCCGTCCGGTTCGATCCGTGAGCGCCAGGGGCGAGCCCCACGAGCACGAGGCGCGCCCGCGCGTCCCCGAATCCCGGCACCGGCCGCGCCCAGTACTCCGCCCCCAGGTGCCGCCGCGGCGGCGACGCCGCCATCGCCTCGCGGTGCGCCACCAGCCGCGGGCACGCGGTGCACGCGCACAGCCGGCGGGCGAGCGCGGCAAGCGCGGCCCTACTTCTTCTCATCGTCGGGCGGCCGATTCGCCCCTTCCTTGTCGGTCCGCAGGATGTTCATGTCGTTGATCCGCGCCTTGAGCAACCCGCGCGCGTCCTCGATCCAGTATTCCTCCCGCTTGCCGTTCTCCATGACCCCCGCGTACTTCCGGACCGGCGTCTTTGCGCCTCCGAAATCGATCTCTTCCTCCCCGGCGAAACGGAAACTCTTCGCGTCCACCTTGAACCGGCCGGCTCCTTTCCGGCTCAGGACCTCCACGACACGCAGATCCAGCCGCGGAAAGCGGGCCAGCGAAGCGCGCTCGAGGAGGCGGGACACGTCCTGGGCGTTCGTCCAGGGGCGGCCCTCCGACAGCGCGACTTCTTTCAGTTCCAACCTCGCGTCGTCGTCGACGGGTTTCCTGCCGTCGATCTCCAGAAGCGTCATTTCGATCCAGTCGGGATCGAGCCGCAGCCGGATGCGGAAATCCCGGCCCCGCTCTTTGAACGAGATCTTCATGTCCGCGGGAGTCATCAGCCCGTCGCGCAGCGTGCGGGATTCAATCGTGAACTTCTTCGGAATCCTCGGATCCTCCGGCAGGCGCACGGTCGACTCGACCTTCCAGCCCTGCCGTCCTCTGACGCGGCTCGCCCTCGCCGCCACATGCTCCGAACCTCCCCAGAATCCCTCGTCGTCCTTCGCCACGTACCAGGCGTCCTTCCACATCGCCTCGAGCTCTGCGAGCTTGAAGTCCGGATCGAGCCACGCGCAGACCCTTCCGAGCCGCGCCTTTACATCCTCGTCCGATGCCGCGGCCAGGGCCTCGCGGCACTTCGCGAGCGCTTTCCCGTCGAGCTGGAGCAGCCGCTGCTCCGCCTCATCGCGCCCGTCCGCGGGACCGGCGATCCCCTCCAGCGCCGCCTCGAAGCGCGCGCGCGCGGCCGCTCCGGCATCCGGTCTCATCGGTCCCACGGTCTTCTCGTCGGACAGCGTGATGACGAAGCCCTCCACCGTCATCCTCACCACACCCCTGGTGTCGTCGATCCAGTACTCCTCGCGCCCGCGGCCCGAACCGGCCTCGTGCAGGTACCGCCGGGCCCTGAATTTCCTCCCGCCAACCTCCACTTCCTCTTCCCCGGCGAAGGCCACCGCGTACGTGAAGCACTTCGCCTCGGGGTTCGTCACGAAGCCGTAGTACTCCCATGAGGCCTGGGAAAGGCGCGCGAGGGAAGCGCGTTCCACGAGGGCGGTCAGGTTGAGTTCGAACGCGAGGGGGCCCTGGCCGGCGCGATTGAAAGGGAACTTCCCGGGTTTCCTTCCCGTGTCGAGCCGGTCCTGCGGCCGTCCTTTGACGAGCTCGACGTCGACCTCGTCCGTCCCGAAGGTGAATCGCAGCGCGTACTTCTCATGGGGCCGCGCCGCCTCGAACGTGCAGCGGATCGGCGTCATGGCGGGATCGTGCAGAGACGTCCAGGTCGTCGTCCAGTGCGACTTCGCGTCCGGCGCCTCCTGGAGCGACACCTCGCTCGCGAATTTCCACGCGGGACGTCCCTTGTGGGTGCTTCGCTCGGAGGTCACGTACTCCCACCCCACGACCTCGCCGTCGAGCGTCGTCAGGAACCACCGCTCCCTCCAGGCCGCCTCGAGGGCTTCGGTTTTCGACTCGATGGCGAGCCACTCCACGACCCGCCCGAGCCGCATCTTCGTTTCTTCGTCGGTCGCCTTTTCGAGCGCCCTGCGGCAGGGCTCGTAACCCTCCGCGCCGGAGCCCATCAGCGCGCGCTCGGCCGCCTCCCGTTTCGCGAAATCGTCGGAGTCGAGGTCGGCGAGCGCCTTTTCGACGGCCTCGCCCGCGAACGCGGCGGCTGCAAGAGTCAGGAACAGGACGGCAATCCCGGCGAGTCGAGCCACCGCAGGCGCTCCTTGATTCTGATCCGTGGACAGTCTCTCAGCCCCTTCCCGACCCCGCCGGCGCGGCGTTACTTCTTCTCATCTCCGGGCGGCCTCTTCGCGCCGTCCTTGTCCGTCCTCACGATGTTCAGGTCCTTCACCTGCGCGCGCAGCACGCCGCGGGCGTCCTCGATCAGGTACTCCTCGCGCCGCGCGGAATCGGCAACGCGCGCGTATTTCCGGACCGCAACCGGCTTGCCTTCGAAGTCCGTCTCGGTGTCGCCCGTGAACAGGAAACTCTTCTCCTCGGCCTTGAATTTTCCCCGAGCGCCATCGCGGCTCAACACCTCCACCACATGCAGGTCCAGGCGCGGGAGGCGTGCGAGGGAAGCGCGCTCGAGGAGACGCGTCACGTCCTGGGAAGCCGTCCAGGGCAGGCCCTTCGCGCCCGCGACCTCCAGGACTTCCGACATCTGCTCGTCGCGTCCCGGTTTCCGGCCGTTGACTTCGAGGAGGGTCATTTCGATGCATTCGGGATCGAATCGGAGGATGAGGCGGTACTTCGTGGCCCCCTCGGTGATCGACAGCTCCATGTCGACCGGCGACATCGGCCCGTCGCGCAGCGTGCGGGTTTCGAACTTCACTCTCGGAGGAATCCTTCCTTCCTTCGGAAGCCGCACGATCGATTCGACCTTCCAGCCCGGCTTTCCCCGCACGCGGCACGCCGTGGCGTTGACGTGCTCCGAGCCCTCCCAGTAATCTTCCTCCTTCGCGACGTACCACGCGTCTTTCCACATCGCCTCGAGTTCGGCCAGCTTGAATTCCGGGTCCAGCCAGTCGCAGACGCGCGCGAGCCTCAGCTTCGCGTCCTCGTCCGGGGCCGCGGCGAGGGCCTCGCGGCACCGGCCCAGCGCGCGGTCGTCGAGGCCCAGCAGGCGCTGCTCCGCGATGTCCCGCCCGTCCGCCGGCCCCGCGATTCCTTTCAGCGCCCCGTCGAGCCGGACGCGGGCGGCCGCCTCGGGATCCGGCCGCATCGGCGCCACGGTCTTCTCGTCGGAGAGCAGGATGATCACGCCCTCCGCCTCCAGCTTGACGAGGCCCCGCACGTCGTCGATCCAGTAGTCCTCCCGCTCCCGGTCTCCCCCGGCCTCGTGCACGTAGTGCCGCGCCCGGAACGTCGCGCCCGCCGCCTCGACGCTCTCCTCGCCCGCGAACGCGACCTCGTACGGGAAACACCGGGGCCGCTGGTACCCCATGAGGCGGAAGACGTCCCAGGAGGCCGCCGGCTGACGGACGAGGGAAGCGCGCTCGACGAGCGCAATGAGATTCAGGTCGAGTGCCAGCGGGCCTGATCCCTCCCTCCCGTAACCGGCCCTGCCGGGATTCGGACTTTCGTCGAAGTACTTCTGCGGTCTCCCCCGCAGGTTCCTGACGGCAAGGTCGTCGCTTCCAAACGTCAGCTTGATCGCGTTCCGCCCCTCGGGTTTCGCGAGTTCGAGCGTACACGTCACGGGCGTCAGGGGAATGTCGTGGAGGGACGTCCAGGCCGCCTTCCAGGAGGAGGTGAGGCCGAGCGCCAGCTCGAGCGACGCTTCGCTCTCGAATTTCCATGCGCGCCTCCCCTTGACCGTCGCGCGCTCGCCGGTCGCGTGTCCCCAGCCGATGGTCTTGCCTTCCCGGCTGACGAGGAACCACCGTTCTTTCCAGGCCGCCTCCAGCCCGCCGGTTTTCGTCTCGATGGCGAGCCATTCGACGACGCGAGCGAGCCGCATCTTCATTTCTTCGTCGGTCGCCTTCTCGAGCGCCTTCCGGCAGGGTTCGTACGCCTCGGGGCCGGAGTCCATGAGCGCCTGCTCGGCGGCCTGCCGTTTCGCGATGTCGTCCGATTCGAGATCGGCGAGGGCGCGGTCGAAGGCCTCGTCCGCGAATGCGGAGGTGGCGAGTAAGAAGGTGACCATTGCGGCCAGTCGGCTCACGGGTTCAGCTCCTGAAAAACTGGATCCGCACAGTCTATCAGTCCGCCAACCGATCCCGCATCGGCCGTTCAACGCCGAACGCCGAACTCCCGACGCCGAACCCCGAACGCGCGCTTGCCGCCCCGCAACCGTTCCAGTAGAACTCGCGCATGCCCCCCGCCCTCCGCCTCCTCCCGTCCGTCACCGCGGCCATCGCCCGCGGCGACGAACCCGGAACGGCGCGCGCGGCGCGAAAGGCGCGGGCGGGCGGCGTGAGCGCGGAGGCGATCTACGAAGCCGCGCTTCAGACCTACCTGTTCGCCGGCTACCCGCGCGGCATCTCCGGCCTCGCGGCCGTCGCGCGCGCGGTCGGGCCGGCCGCCAAGCCCCAGTCGACGGGCGGCCTCCGCCGCTGGGAAAAACGCGGCCTGCGCCTCTGCCGCCGCATCTACGAGGACGCCACCGACCGCATGCTCGCCAACATGAAGGCCCTTCACCCGGCCATCGCAACGTGGATCATCCAGGAAGGTTATGGCAAAGTCCTGTCGCGGCCGGGGCTGGAAGCGGCCGTGCGGGAAGCGTGCGCGGTGTCGTCGCTGGCGGCGCTCGGCGCGTGGCGTCAGCTGGAGAGCCACGCGCGCGGGGCGTTGCGGGTGGGAGTGCCGCTGGCGGACCTGCGCCGGGCCGCCGGGGGAACCCGGGAGGCGCGGCGGATCGTGATGGAGGCCGCGCGGGAGATTCTTCCCAACCCCGCGCGGAAACGGTCGTTAAATCGGAAACCCCGGTGAGTGGAGGGCTCGATGCGAGCGTTCCTGTTCGGTGCCATCTTCTGCCTCGCGGCCGTGCCCTGCATGGCCCAGACCAGCACCACCACCACCGTGGACGACGAGCCCCCGCACCTCGGGCCGACGGAAACCGAGAGCGTCCTCACGAAAATGATGACGAAGCTCGGGCGCGGGATCGTGAACATCATCACGTTCATCGGCGAACTGCCGAAGCAGATGGTGCTGACGGGGAGGGACAAGGGATTCACGGCGGCGATCACGCTCGGGTTTCTGAAGGGACTCGGGATGTCGGTGGTGCGGTTTGGGGCGGGGATATGGGAGGTCGCGCTGTTCCTGTCGCCGTGGCCTGACGATTACAAGCCGGTGCTGGAGCCGGAGTACGTGTGGGAGTGAGAGGGAGAAGGAAGGACAATTATGAATTATGAATTTTGAATTATTAATTGTGAGGCATTCGGGCGCGGATCAAATTCACAATTCATGATTCAAAATTGCCTTTCCTCCCCTGTAGACTCCCCCAGGGGGGATCGCCGCCCACCACCAGGAAACCGCCATGACCCGCCTCGCGCCCATTCTCTTCCTCCTCCTCTGCGCCCTCCCCTCCCTCGCCGACCGCGCCGCCGCCGAGGCCGCGATGCGCGACGGACAGGCCGCAATGCAGCGGAAGGACATGCAGACGGCGATCGAAGCCTTCACGCGCGCCGTCGACGCCGACCCGGCATGGGGGACGGCGTGGGGCAACCGCGGACTCGCCCGCTACCGCGTCACGAACTTCAACGGCGCCATCGAAGACTTCAGCCACGCCATCGAACTCGAACCCCAGACCCCCGACTGGCATTTCCACCGCGTCCAGACCTACCTCTACCTCGACCGTATCGCCGAAGCCGTCGAAGAATCCGAATCGATGATGAAACGCTTCCCCGGCAACGCCATGGCCGCGAGCCTCCACGGGCGCGCGCTCGTGCGCTCGGGCGAGGTGGACCGCGGGCTCGCGGTGCAGGAGAAGGCGTTCGTGGACGGCGGGCGGGACGTGCAGCTGCCGCCGCGAAGCGACGCCTGGGTGCGGAAGGCGGACTGGGAGGCGCTGCGTGCGGGCGCGGAGCAGGCGATCGCGGGCGGCGCGCCCAGCACGATCTTCCATTTCCACCGCGTCATGGCGCTGGTCGAGCTGGGACAATTCGACGCGGCCGACGCGGCCGCGCGCGAGCTCGAGGCGAAGACCGGCATGACGGTGACGACCACGCTCTGCCGCGTGACGCTCGCCGCTTCGCCGCGCGCGGGCGCCCATTTCAAAGCGGCGTTCGCGCGCGACGGCGCCGACGCGCTTCTCAAGGCCAGCGCCAACCCCGAGTCCATCAACGCCGCCGCGCGCGCATTCCTCTTGTGCGGCGACCCGCAGCGCTGCCTCGACACGCTCGTCACGCGCGCGCGTCACACGAACTTCGAGACGCTGTTCTGGCTGGGCGCGGCGTACTGGAAGCTGGGGAAGCTGCCGGAGGCGCGCGTCGTGCTGTCGGACGCGCGACGGCTGAATCCCTATCTGTTGAAGCACGCGCCGCGGGTCGAGGGGATCGGGGACTTCCTCGCGTCGCTCGACCGCGAAATCGGAAAGGAAGGCGACGGACAGGACCGCGGCCGGCTCGGACACGAGCTGGCGACGCACCTCATGACGGTGGCGGAGATCGAGGCTCTGGTGAAGAGGTACCGGTTCGCGCAGGCCGCGGCGGAGTACGGGAAGCTGCAGGGCGCGCTCAAGAGCGACGTGCGGAAGGCGGAGGTCGCGGCGCGGCTGCCTGAGGTGAAGGCGATGGCGGGGGCGCTCGCGAAAATCGTGACGGGCGTGAACTCCGGGAAGCTGAAGCTCTCGACCTCCGTCGCGGGGATCCCGCTCGCGATCCGCAAGGCCGACGACGCCGTCTTCGAGTTCACGATCCCCAAAGGCGAGGGGAAAGTCCCGTGGGCGTTCCTGGGCGCCGCCGCGTTCTGCGAGCTCGCCGTGCAGGCGGCCCTGACGCCCGACGAGCTGTTCGGGCTCGGCTGCCTCGCGTGGGAGGCGGACGAACGCGCGGTCGCGATCAAGCTCTTCGAGGAAGCGCTGAAGAAGAAGTCCGACCTGCGCAAGTCGCTCGACGCGTTCGTCGCGCGCCGCCGCGGCGTCGCGGCACCCGGCGGCGGGTTCGTGCTGTTCCGCGGGCAGTACGTGACGGCGGAGGAGAAAGCGAACCTCGAGAAGGGTCTGGTGTTCTACGGGGGCGAGTGGGTGACGGCGGCGGACAAGGACCAGCTCTCGAAGGGGCTGATCAAGGTCGAGGGCAAGTGGGTCCCGGGCGAGGAGGCCGAGCTGCTCCGGCGCGGCTACCGGCGGCACGAGGGAAAGTGGATGAGCCGCGAGGAGTACGAGTCGCTGCGGGGCGAGTGGGCGAACGCATGGACCGAGGACACGCCTCACTGGCTCATCCGCACGAACGAAGGCGAATCGTTCGCGAAGGATCTCGTGGAACTGGCCGAGGCGGCCTACGGCGCGTTCGAGAAATTCCACGGTGCGGAGGCGAAACTCCCCGGCAAGGACAAGATGACGCTTTACGCGTTCCGCGACTACGAGGGCTACCGGAAGCACTGCGTGGAGATGAAGGCCGAGGAGTTCCTGGGGGCAGCCGGCTTCGCGCGCTCCGACTCCATCATCGCCGCCGGCTGGAACAAAACGCATAACCGCCAGCAGTTCCTCCAGACGATGGTCCACGAGGCCGCGCACCTCTTCTACTCGAAGTGCGCCCCCGCCGCGCAGCCGCCCTCCTGGTATTCCGAAGCCATGGCCACGTACTTCGAAGGTTTCGAGTGGGACGGCAAGACCTGGAAGTTTGGCGGCGCGAGCGAAAGCCGCCTGCCCTTCGTCCGCGACGCCATGAAAGGCGGCCGCCACATCCCCCTCGCCGACCTCCTGGGCGGCGAAGCCATCAAGATCATCAACAGCGACGCGCAGAAGGCGCTGCTGTTCTACGCGGAGTGCTGGTCGATCAATTTCTTCCTCGTCTCGACGGAGAACAAGGCGCGCCGCGAGGCGTACGCGGAGTACCGGAAGGCGATCGCCGCGGGGAAGACCGACCCGCTGACGAAGTTCTTCCCTGACGCGGCGCAGCTTGAGAAGGACTGGGTCAAATTCGTGAGCGGACTTTAAGAGGAGGCCGTCAATGAACCAAATCCGCCGGCGTTTGCTCCCGAGATGGTCAGCAGCCTGAAGTAGATCACTCGCACGGTGTGTGCAGGACTGCGCGGCCGCAGACAGGCGCGACACGGAGACAATTTGGCACGATGTTTGCAATTTCAGAATCCGAATCGGAGGTGAATTGATTCCCCAGTCCCCGAAAATGAGGCCACTTCCATGCTCGCCGTGAACCCGCTCGTCCACTCCTTCCTCCACGCCGTCCACCCGCTTTTCTTCATCGGCATCGTCGCCGCGGGCGTGGGCGCGTACGGCCTCTTCAAACTCATCCGCACGGGTGACCGCCGAACCCGCGCCCCGGAGCTGTTCTTCCTTGCCACGGGCGTTTTCCTCATCATCTTCACCGGCAAGGACCTCGTCTTCGGCTCCCCCGCCGAGGTTGCCGCCTTCCGCGAAGCCGACCCCGCGCGCGTCCAGGGGTTCGCAATCGCACCCGTGATGTTCGGCGGCCAGCCGTCGTCCACGTCGCTGACCAGCCGCACCGTGATCGTCACGGATCGCCCCCGCGTCGAACGGCTCGTCGCGCTCCTCCGCTCCTCCACCCATGCTGCCCCGAATCACCCCGAAGGCCGCTGGATGACGGAACTCTGGCTCTACGACGACCAGGGAAGGCATGACGCCATCGTTTCGTACACGAGCGACGGGATCATCCTGCGCCTCGGCGGAAGCGGAGTGGGCCACGACTTCCGGCAGGAGGAATTGAAGGCGTTCCTGGAGGAGGTGGCGCGGGAGAAGCCGTGAGAGTCACCCAGGGGCCCTCACTTCCCCTTTCTGGTGTAGACTCGACCTCATGCGCCGGGCCTCACTTCTGCTGGTCCTCGCCCTCGCGGGCTGTCCGAGGCACAAGGAGGCTCCTCCGGCCGTTTCGCCCGCGCCGGCCGTGCCGGAAGCGGTTGCGCCCGGGCCGAAGGTCGTCGAAGAACTCGAGGCTCCGATCAAGGGATCGCAAGGCGGCCGCGTCGCGCTCGCGGGCGGCGCGCGGTTCGAGGCCGCCCCGGGGGCGTTCGGCGGGGACACGAAGATCCGGCTCGCGCGCGCCGAGGGCGGGCTCTACTCGCTCTCGTCTTCGGAACGGCCCCGCGTCCGCGGCGCGCTCACGCTGACGCTTCCGTATGATCCCGCGGCCCTCGCGCCCGGCGAGTCCGAGGACGGCCTCATGGCCGCCGCCGTCGTGGACGGGACCCTCATGGCCCCGGCGCGATTCCGCCTCGACAAAGCGAACCGGGCCGTCGTCGTCCTGGACCCCGACATCTCGTGCCCCGGCCCCTCCTTCCGCCAGGGCGCCACATCACCCAGGAGAGGCCTGCGCGGCATCAACATCTGGTACATGATCATCCACATGCTGAAATACGGCACCGGCGTGAAACAGGTCGTCGAGCTCCCGGGCCACTGCTTCTGCATCGTCTGCAACGAGACCGTGCCGCGCGAACTCGCCGAGGACATCTCGACGACGCTCCAGAAGATCTACGACCTCTACACCCGCGAATACGCCGCCGTTGACGGAACGCCGGCGCTCGCGCGGTTCACGCCCCGCCACCGGATGTTCGTCTACGTCCGGAACAACCCCGGCGTCAATGGCGAGTACGAAGCGCGCTCGATCGACGGGTACATGGTCATCGACGCGAAGTCCGCGCAGGGAAAGCGCGACGAGCTCGTCGGCACGCTCTACCACGAGATGTTCCACGCGGTCCAGGACACGTACTGCGGGATGATCCTCGGAGCGATCGCCTCCATGTGGTGGTACGAGGCGACCGCGGAGTGGGCGGGGCTGAAAGGCCGGGGGCTGAAGTTCCCGGAAATGGTCCGCGAGGAGTTCGCCACGTACCCGTACGTCCTCAGCGTGCCGCCGCAGGAAAGCAGGTCCTACATGGAAGGGATGCTCTCGTACGGCGACGCGCTTCTGATCGAGCACGTGAACGCGCGGAAACCCGGACACCTCAAGGACACGCTTCAGAGCTGGGCCACGCGAAGCGGCGCCCTTTTCGACCGTCTCGTCGAGGACGGCCGGCTGGGCCAGACGTACGGCGATTATGCGCGGGACGTCCTCCTCGCGGTGCTTCCCGACAGGGCGCCGTGGATCGACGCCTCGCTGCACGTCGCCGCATCGGAGCTGCGGCAGTTCAAGCACGGCTCCACGGAGATCGGAGACCCGGCCACGCCGAACGTCGAACGGTTCCCGGACTTCGGCGAACGCCGGTTCGCGGTGGACGTCGCCCCGTTCACGACGCGGTTCTTCATGGTGCGGGCCGAGCCGCGAAAGGAGGGAGCTTCGCTCGAGGTCGGGCTGCTGCGCGACGGCAAGCCCTGGACGGACGCCTGGATGGTGACGGTGGCGAAGGGATCTCCGCGCGCGCTGCGTCCCGCGGCGGTCCGCGATCTCGGCGGGTCCGTGTCCGACGTCTGGCTCGCGGTCTACAACGCCGATCCGGAGGCGAACCACCGGTTCGACGTGTCGCTCACGGTGCGTCCCGCGACGGCCCGGAAGTGGAAGATGTACGGCATCGAGCAAGAGGGTCACATGCTGTCCATCGTTCTCGACGCGGACCCTCCGCCGGCGAAGATCGGTCCGGCCCGCTGGACGCGCCTGAAACTGACCGTCAACGGCCGGACATACACGTCCTACGGCCGCATCGCGGAGAACGGCGCGGCCTTCGAATGGCCGGACCCCGCGCTCAAGCCGGGAAAGAACTCCTACACCGCCTCGGTGAACGCTTTCGGCGAAACCGTGACGCTCGACGGCGTCGTCGAATCCCGGACTTCCCGGGACTACGCGCTCGAACAGATCGCGCATCTCAAGAAAGACATCGCCGACAGGAAGAAGGGCGCGGAAGCCTGGATCGAGCTCGGAGACAACTATGCGTACCTCTGCGAACAGTCCGAGGCGAAGGCGGCCTACGAGAAGGCCCGCGCGCTCGAACCGCGCCGGGACGACGAAGTCCGCGTGAAACTCGCGATCCTGCGCATCTATGAGGCGGACCTCGACGGCTTCGTCGCCGCCCTCGGGGGCGAGGACCACCCCTACGCGAAATCCCGCCGCGCGGACCTGGCCCGGTGGTCCGTCTGGTGGAAAGACGACCTCGCCGGCTACCGCCGCTACAACGAGATGAACAAGGCCGAGCGCGCTCGCGAGGGCGTGAAGGTCGGCGACGTCGGCATTTTCCCGGGGCCGGACGATGAAATCCTGAAGTAACGCGGGCCTCCGCGCGGCGCCCCCGATCCCGGCTATACTCTTCCCCCCATGCCTATCGCCCGCTTGTTCAGGCCCGGCCGCACCGTCCTCTCCTTCGAGGTATTTCCCCCGAAGCGCGACGGCGACGTGGAGAGCCTGTACCGGGCGTTCGACGAGCTGGCGCCGCTTCGGCCCGACTACATCTCCGTAACTTACGGAGCAGGCGGCACGAACGTCGGCCTCCACTACGAGATCAACGCCCGCCTCGTCCGCCTTGGGATCACGCCGCTCGCGCATTTCACCTGCGTGGGCCAGGGGCGCGACGCGATCCGGGGGCAGTTGGACCGGCTGTGGGAAGCGGGGGTGCGGAACATCCTGGCGTTGCGGGGGGATCCGCCGAAGGGGTCGGAGCGGTTCGAGCGGCATCCGGAGGGATTCGCGCACGCGAACGAGCTGGTGGCGTTCATCCGGGAGCACTACGGGTTCTGCATCGGCGCGGCGTGCTATCCGGAGAAGCACCCGGAGGCGGGGACGGCGGAATCGGACCTCGCGCATCTGAAAAACAAGGTGCAGGCGGGCGCGGACTTCCTCGTGTCGCAGATGTTCTTCGACAACGAGGCCTATTTCCGGTTCGTCGCCGCGTGCCGCGCCGCGGGGATCGCGGCGCCGATCCAGCCCGGCGTGATGCCGGTGCTCACGCCGAAGTTCTTCGCGCGCGACTGGGGCGTCGCGGTCCCCGCCGCGCTGCGGACGGCGCTCGAGGGGACCGCCGACCACGACGAAGCCGCCGCCCGCGGGCTCGAGTTCGCTTCCGCCCAGTGCCGCGACCTGCTCGGCCGCGGGGCGCCGGGGCTGCACCTCTACATCATGAACAAGGTGCGGCCGGCGCGGGAGATTCTGCAAGGGCTGGGGAAGGCGAAGTCGTAGGGCCGGGGACGGCTGGCGGCGCCGGGCTGAAGCAGGTGGCCACGAAAAGGCACAGAAAGCACAAAAGACATTCTTCCTCTGTCCTTATTTTGTGCCTTTTGTGCCTTTTCGTGGCCAATCCATAAACCCGTCCCCTACCACGCCCTCCGAAGCACCCAGTTCCACTCCCCGGGCGGGTAAAACCACGACGGACTCGGACCGGTGATGCGCAGCCCGGGCCGCTGCCGCGCCGTCTCCGCTCCGTTCGGCGTGTAGTCGATCGTCACGCCCACCACGTTCCACTGCCGCGGAGCGTCGGCCTTGCCGCTCGTGGAGGAACTGTGTCGCTCGGCGATGCCGCTCACGTCGTGTCCGTCGGGCGTGAGCGTCAGCGTCGCGCCCTCCAGCTTCCAGGTTCCCTGCTCCGCGGAATTCGAGGCCACCAGATCCGAGAGGTTATCGCCCCGGATCGCGCCGCCGCCGGCCGAGAGGTCGTAGCGGCCGCCCTCGCGAAGCCGGAGGATGACGTGGCGATGGTCTTCGCGCCATTCGCCGGCGAGGGCGACCTCGACTCCTTCCGCGGAGACGTGGTGGGGGGCGACGTACACCAGCCCGTTCGGAGAGTGGTAGACGAAGTCGTCGGGCCCGGCCGGGACCGGGAGAGCGACTGCCTTCGGACTTTCACCCGGGGCGACGGTTTCGCCGCTGAAGCCCGCGAACACGCCGGCCACGAAAGTTCCGGCGACAAAGAGAACGCCGCACACGCCCAGGCACCCGCCGCCGACCAGCAACCAGAATCCCGCGCCGCGCTTCCCGCCGGGCAGACTTCCCGGAAGAGGTCCGGGACCGACCTGCGGGGCTGGCGGTGGCGAAGTTGTCACAACGGGCCACTCTGGACCCGGAAGCGTCGTCCCGTCAAGTACGTCCGGGCGGCAATCCCGTGCATCCGCGAGCCGGCGCGTGAGGGCCTGTACGGGCGCACCCCGGCAAGCCCCCTCCCGCCGGCAGACCGCCTGGCATGGACATTGCGTTGTGGTGTGGAATACACATCAAAGGAGCCGACCATGCGCCCCCTCCTCCTGCCCCTCGCTCTCCTCGCCGGCTCCGCCGCGGCCCAGACCCCTTCCACATGGCTCGATGCCCACAACGCCGCCTACGCCTATGGCGACGCCGCATCGCGGATGACCGTCTTCACCGACGGACAGCAGGCGATCGGCGAGCGGATTTCCCGGGGCGAGGCCGCCTGGGACGAAAAGGCCCTCGGGCCGCTGCTCGACGCGAACCAGGAAGCCCTTTGCATCATGCGCGACGGCTCCCGCGAGGCCCTCTGCGACTTCCATCCGAACATCTCCGAGGGATTTTTCATGTCCCTGGGCTACCTCACCCTCACGCGCAAGCTTGCGCGCCTGAACGCCTGGGACGCCGCGCGCAGCCTGGCGCTCGCGCGCGGTCCGGTGGCGGCCGACGCGTACATCGCCGGCTTCCGGATGGCCGCGCACGTCGGCTCGGACGGCCCGCTCATCCAGGGCCTGGTCGGGTGCGCGCTCTTTTCGATCACGGCCGAGGGCCTGCACCACGCGATCGCGCGCCGCCTTCTGGACGTGCCCACGCTGCGCCGGATCGAAACGGCGTTGCGGGAGCTTCCGCCGGACATCGTCGATTGGAAGCGGGTGATGGCGTGCGAGCGCGCGAGTTCGAGTGCCGGGCTGGACATCATGCTGAAGCCGAAGGACCCCGCGGAGTTCTTCGCCGCGCTCCGCGGCATGGGCGCGAGCGAGATTCCGGAGGACACGATCAAGAAGAAGTACACGGACGAGGAACTGGCGATCGCGAAACGTATGCTCAGAGGCTGGGCCGACGATTATCTGAAGTTCTTCGATCGCCAGACGCGCGCCTTCCTGCGGCCGTGGCCCGAGGCGGACTTCGCGGTTCGGAAACTCGACGAAGCGATGCAGAAGCAGAGTCCCCTGACGAGGCTGTTCGCGAGTGGCATGGAGGGGATCAACGGCTGCCGCGGCCGCACGGCCGCCGCGCGGGGCTGCCTGATCGCGCTGTGCGCCATAGCGCGCGTGGAGGAAACGACGGGAGAGGATCCGGTTTCGCTGCGCGATCTCGACGTGCCGCCGGATCCGTTCACCGGCGAGAACTTCCGGCTGGACCTGACGACGGAGGGGTACGAAGTCTCGTCGGAAGGGAAATACAACGACGAGAAGCCGGTTGTTTATCGAATGAAGCCGCGGTAAGAGGTGGAGCCATAAGCCATAGGCCATAAGCCATAAGCGGCGCGCTTCGCGCGCCACCTCGGGCGGGAGGGGCTTCAGCCTCCGAGAGTGGCGGTCGTTCCATCGCTGTTCATCGCCTTTCATCGCCGTTCCCAGTCCTTTCTTGCCGTCATTCGTCCAGATGATCCACGGATGAACGGCGAAAAGAAAGGACTGGGGAGAGCGATTAAGGGCGATGCACGGCGATGGAGCATCTCCGCATCCACCGGCTGAAGTCCCTTTCGCCCCAGGTGGCGCGCGAAGCGCGCCGCTTATGGCTTCTAGCTTATGGCTTATGGCTGCCTCTTCCCGCGCTCACCAGTTCCCAATATCGTCCCCCGCCCCGCTGTCATTCCGCCCGTCGGGACCGCACGAGAACAGGTCGAACGCCGACCCGCCCCGGCCCGGCGAGTAGTACAGCAGCGGCCGGCCCCACGGATCGATCACCTCGCCCTTCTCGTTCACCTCGGACCGGTCGAACCGGTAGTGGCCGCCCCCGCGCTTCATCGAAAGCGCGTTCACCAGCCCGCGGTTCACGGAGTGCGGATAGTAGCTGTAGTCGGCGTGGAACGCCTTGAGCGCGCGGGAAAGTTCGTCGATCTGCCGCTTCGCGCGCGCGCCCAGGTCGAGCACCGGCGCCTCGGGCCGCCGGAACCCCTTCCCGAAAGAATAGAGCACCACCATCCGGTCCGCGCCGCCGGAGGCCATGCGCTCGCCGTCCGGGGAGCAGGCGACGCTGGTCACGGCGCCGCGGTGTTCCTTGTAGCTGTAGAGGAGCTCGCCCGTCGAAATCTCCCACATGCCGATCGAGTCGTCCGTCCACGGCGCCGCGAACATCGTCGCGTCCGTGTTGAACACCGCGTTGAACGCACGCTGCCCGCCGCCGTGAACGCTCCGAACCTTCTTCCCGGTCCCCGGCTCCCACAAACGGATCGAGCCGTCGAGCGCCGTCGTCAGGACGTACTCGCCCCCGCGGCTGAACGCCACGGACCGCACCTCGTCCGAGTGGCCGATGCACCTCACCGCCTTCTTCGACGCCGTGACGTCGTACACCCGCGCGACCCCCGCGCCGTCCCCCACCGCGTAAAACTTCCCGTCCGCGCTCCAGGCGACGCTGCACGCCGGGTCGCCCAGGAGCATCGTGCGCGTCACCGTCCAGCCGGCCGTCTCGAATCGCTTCACGGCGCCGTCCGTGCTCGCCGTCAGCAGTTCCCGCCCGTCCGGCGAAAACGCGAGCCCCGCCACCTCGCCCTCGAAATCCGAGAGGTGCCGCACGCGCTTCCCGGAAGAGACGTTCCAGACGTTGACGCAGCAGTCCTTGCCGGCCGAGGCGAGGAGCGTGCCGTCCGGGCTGAACGCGATGGCCTGGATCGCCTTGTCGTGGCCGGTGAGCACCGAACGGTTCTTGCCGGTCATCGGATCCCAGAGGCGCACCGTCCCGTCCGCTCCCGCGGAGGCCAGCGACCTCCCGTCGCCGCTGAACGCCACGCAGTCGACCTGGTCGGTGTGCCCGGAGAGAGCCCGCACGGTGGGTTCCTGGGCGGAAGCGGTGAGGGCGAGGACGAAGAGGAGCAGGGGTGCGCGCGGGATCATGGGGGCCTCCGGTAGGGTCGTGCGGGAAGCCGTCAGTGTGTCGAATAGGCGCTGCTTCGTGAAGTGATTGCGGACAGGCCGTTCCTGGTGAGCCTCCGGATCGACGAGCGCCCCGGCGGGTGAAGACCGCTCCGCCCAAGGTGGCGCGCGAAGCGCGCCGCTTATGGCTTCCGGCTTATGGCGTATGGCTGCCCTCGTCCGCTGCCTATCTCGGCGGCTTCCCGCCGGGCCCGGGTCCTCTCGGCGGCTTCCCCGGCGGCCGGTCCGGCGGCGGCTGTTCGGGCGGCTTCATTTCCGGCGGAGGTTCAGGCGCGGGCCGCCAGCGGACGCTCACGACGCGCGCCAGCGTGCCGTCGATGCCGATCTTCGCGCAGCCGGTCGTCGTCGGGTTCCACTTCACGGAAGTCATCCGGTGGCCGTCGAGGAACGCCTCGACGTTGTCGCCGGAGTTGTGCATGGAGAGGTGGTGCCGGCCCGGGGCGACGTCCTCGCGCGCGAACCAGGAGCCACGGAGTCCGGCTGAGAACTTGCCGGCGCCGTCGGTGGAGAAGTCGACGTCGATCTCGACGTGCTTCCACGACTTCGACGTGAGGAGGTCGGTCGAGTCCACGAGGAGCATTCCGTTCGCGACGGAGATGCCGTCGCGCTTGAGGAAGTTCGCGAGCGAGTTGCCGTCGAACAGCTCTTCCCACCCCTCGGGCGTCGGCGGGCGGCCGGGGCCGCCGCCGGGAGGCGGCTCGGGGCGGCCTGGCCCGGGCTCTTCGCCGGGAAGCAGGCCCGGGAACGGGGCTTCGCGGGCGGCGCGCATCCCGTCGAGGAACGCCAGCACCCGCGCGCGGGCGGGCTCCGCGCGGACCGACTCGCGCGCCGTCTTCTCGTTCTGCGCGCGCGCCTCGCCACGCTCGGCTTCGGTCTTGCCGAGGCGCGGGGAGTCCCAGAAGAACCAGAAGAGGGCGACGGACTCCTCGGAAGCGCCCGCCGCGAGGGCGACGCGGGCGAGTTCCTCGGGGCGGACGTCGGGAAGGGCGACGATCGAGAGCGCGCCGCCGTCAGTGACGATGCGGACGCCGTGCTCGGACCAGCCGGTCGCGGTCACGGGTTTCTCGGTCGTCCAGGTCGAAATCTTCAGGTCCTTCGGGTCGGTGAAGGCGGCGCGCAGGGATTCGTGGAAGCGGTCGAGCGCGGAGAGGGCCCAGTCGAGCTCATTCGTCTCCGATTCCGGGACGGTCTTTCCCGCGGGGCCGTCGAGAAGGGCGCGCGCGGCGTCGTACTCGCGGGCGCGCGCCTGTGTGTCGAACGCGAGCCGCAGGCGGACGACTTCGGGCGATGGCAGGCCGCTCCCGGCGAGCGCCGGGTCCAGCCGGCTCGCCGCTTCCCGCGCCTTCCGCGCCAGCTCGGGGATCCCGATCCGTCCGAGCGCGCGCCAGACGTCCGCGGCTTCCTTGAGCTTGCCCTGCTTCTCCAGCGCGTCGGCCTCGCGGCTCGCGGCCTCGAACCGCTTTCCCGCGGCCTCGCGCAGCTCGCGCGTTTTCGCGGTCCTGCGGTCCTCGTCGGCCGCGGTGGGCGCGGTCCAGGCCGCGACGGCCGCGAGCGCGGCGGCGTAGTCGTGTTTCGGGGGGGCGACGAGCGCGGCGATGCGCGCGGCGAGGCGGTCCCATTCGCCTTCCTCGGGGCCGCCCTTGAGGGCCGAGAGCTCCCGCCGGATCTTGTCCGCGTCCTCGGGCGTGGCCGCCGCCGCGAGCCGCGCCTCCAGGTCGCGCAGCCTGGTCTCCATCGCGGCCCGATCGCGATCCGCCTCTTCCTCGATCTCCCTCGCCTTGAGCGCCGCCGCCTTCTTCTCCGTTTCGCGCTCCTCGATGAGTCGCCGTTCCTTCGCGGCGGAGTTGCGCATGACGACGCCGATGAGGAGGAGGGCGACGAGCCCGGCCGCGGCGCCGATCGCGACCGCCGGGCGCCGCTTGAGCCATGTCGCGCCTCGCTCGAACGCACCCGAGCGCCGCGCCGAGATCGCTTCCCCGCGCAGCCAGCGCTCCAGGTCGTCGGCCATTTCCGCGCCGGTCTGGTAGCGGCGGTCGGGCTGCTTGGCGAGAGCCTTGAGGCAGATGGTCTCGACGTCCGCCGGCACGGCGGGCGAGATCCTCGAGGGCGGCACCGGGTCCTGCCGCGCGATCGCGTCGAGCAGCATCAGGAGGTCGCGCGCTTCGAACGGCGGCCGGCCCGCGAGGCCCTCGTAGAGCACGGCGCCCAGCGAGTAGATGTCCGTGCGCGAGTCGACCCGGCCGCCGCCCGACGCCTGCTCCGGCGACATGTAGGTCGGCGTCCCCATCACCGCGCCGCTCATCGTGAGCCGCGTGTTGGACTCGACTTCGCGCGCGAGGCCGAAGTCCGTCAGGAACGGCGTCCGGTCCGGCGCCACGAGGATGTTCTGCGGCTTGATGTCGCGGTGGATCAGCCCCTGCGCGTGCGCGTAGTCGAGCGCGCGCGCGATCGTCGCCACGAGCTGCACGAGGTCGCGCGCGCCGAAGCCGGGCGTCCCGAACAGCCCGTCGAGCGGCCCGCCCTCGATGAAGTCCATCGTGAAGAACGCCTGGCCGTCCTGCTCGCCCAGCTCGTGCACCGCCACGATGTTCGCGTGCCGGAGCTTCGACACGACGCGCGCCTCGCGCAGGAACCTCTGGTGCAGCTTCTCGTCCCCGTTGCCCAGCAGCACCTTCACCGCCACCGTCCGCCGCAGCTCTTCGTCGCGCCCCATGTACACGACGCCCATCCCGCCGCGCCCCAGCTCCTTCAGGATCTGCACCTTGCCCAGCCGCTGCCCGCCCGGCTTCTTCGCTTTCTCCGGCTCGACCCTCGCCACCTCTCCCGGCTCCAGAATCGCAATCTCGCCGGGATCGCTCGGATGGACTTCGCGCGAGACGGGCCTGAGAAGCGCCTGGCACTTGCCGCAGCGGTACCGGCGGTCCGGCTGCCACGCGCCCATCGTGAACCGGGAGCCGCAGCCTTCGCATTCGGCGACGACGGAGTTGAATCCGGCGCGTGTGGGGTCGGACATGAAGCGCGAGTATAACGAAGCGGACCGGATTTCTCCGTTACCTCGTGGGTTCGACGACTCGCAACCCCCGCGCCCGGGCCGCTTCGGCCTGTTCGCGATCGGCGGTTGCGAAGCGGAACCCGCGGCGGCCGAGGTCGCGGGCGGCGAGGAGCGCGGAGGCGAGATGGAGGGCGTCGGCGGATCGGAGCGAGTGAGCCTTGATGAGATCGACGGCGAGATCGACCTGGGCCCCGTCCAGCAGCAGTATCAGGAACTGGCGCATCTGTCCGTTCATGACCTCGAGAACGGCGTTCCGGCCGGCGCGATCCGTCCCGAAACTCCGGACGACCGCGCTCGTGATTTCAGGCCGGACCAGGACCGAGGCGGCATGGCGGTCGCGCGACATGAGCAGGTTCCGCGCATGCGCGTACCCAGGCTCCCGGGGCGCGTAGCACCGCGTGAGGGCGCTGCTGTCCCAGAAAATCATCCCCGGTCGCGCAGAAGCTGATCGGTCAGTCCGTCCACCGCGGGAACGGTGTAGGCAGGAATCCGCCCGCCTTCGCCCTCGAGGAGACGGCCTTCCGCCGCAAGCCGGGTGATCCTCCGGTCCAGAGCGCTCTGGCGCGGATGACCGGCCCCCGGCTGGGACAGAACGGCCACGGGCTTGCCGCGTGAAGTAATGACGACGCGGGCGCCCGCGCCGACGAAACGGAGCGCGTCGCCGATGTGGGCCTGGAATTCGCGGACACCGAAAGTGATCGTTTTCATGCCTATGCAGCATAGGCATTTCAGAGGCTGAAATCAAGGGAAAGTCTTCCGCTCCGTGCCGCGCTTCCGCGAGAATGCGGCGCAATGCCCCCTCCTCCCGCCCTCGTCCTCACAGGCCCCACCGCCTCCGGCAAGACCGCCGTCGCCCTGCTCGTCGCCGAAAGGACCGGCGCCGAAATCCTCGCGATGGATTCCGCGACCGTGTACCTCGGCATGGACGTCGGCACCGCAAAGCCCACCCCCGCCGAGCGCGCCCGCGTCCCGCACCACCTCCTCGACCTCGCCCCGCCCTCCGAGACCTTCTCCGTCGCCGCCTGGCTCCGCGCGGCGCACGCGGCGGAAGCGGAATTGACGCAGCGCGGCAAACGCGCGCTCTACTCGGGCGGGACGCCGCTCTACCTGAAGGCGCTTCTTGAAGGGCTCTTCGACGCTCCCGCGCAGGATCCGGACCTGCGCCGGCGGATCGAGGCGGCGGGGAACCTGCACGCCGAGCTCGCGAAGGTGGACCCCGAGGCCGCGCGGCGCCTGCACCGGAACGACGCGAAACGGCTGGTGCGCGCGCTGGAGATCTTCCACCTGACGGGCCGCCCGATCAGCGCGCTGCAGGAGCAGTGGGGCCGCGAGAAACGCCCCGCGCGCATCGTGCTTCTCGACCCGCCGCGCGAGGTGCTGCGCGAGCGGATCGCGAAACGGGCGCGCGCGATGCTCGCGGGCGGGCTCGTGGAGGAGGCCGCGCGGCTCGAGTTCTCGGCGGAGACGCGGAAGTTCATCGGATACGCGGAGGCGCTGGAGGTGAAGGCCGGACGGATGACGGTCGAGGCCGCGGCCGCGCAGATGGCGGCGCGGACGTGGACGCTCGTGCGGCGGCAGGCGACGTGGTTCCGAAAGCTGGAAAAGCCGCTGAGGATCGAGGGGGGGACGGTGGAGGAGATGGCGGAGAGGGCGGCGGAGTTCCTGGCCGGCTGACGGGTCGTCCCAGTCGTCTTTATTCTCTATGATTCGCGTGCCCGCCGTTTCTATCGCCGTTGATCCTCTTTTATCGCCTTTCCAAAGTCTTTCTTATCGCCGTTCATCGCCTTTCCAAATCTTTTCCTGACGCCATTCGTCTCCTTTCATTCTCCGACTCCCCTCAGACGAACGGCATGATGAACAGCATGATGAACGGCGATAAGAAAGACATTTGAAAGGCGATAAAAGAGGATCAACGGCGATAGGAAAGGCCTGGAGTCAGGGATAAAAGCAGATGAAGGCCGATTCGCCGCTTCGGCGGCCGTTCGACAAATCCGGGGGAACTTCCCCGGCTCCCCCGCGTCCAACCCCCAGTCCCCACCGGAGCCTCTTCCATGCGCCCTCTCTACCCCGCCCTCCTCGCCGCCCTCCTCTCCTCCGCCGCCCTCGCCGACCGGATGGTCCCGGAGGCGAAGGAGCGCGCGCTGCGCGCCCCGGAACCGGGCAAGCCGGCAGCCCCGCCGATCGAGCGCGACCGGCCGGGCATCACCCAGATCGCCCCGCCGGAGATTACCACGGTGGCAGCGCCCGGCGGACGCGTCGCCGCATTCGGCACCGGGTTCCTCGTCCTCGAAGGCAACGTCTTCGTCGCGTACGACCGCGAAGGTAAAGAACGCCGGAGCGTCTTCACCGCCCCCGACGCCGTCAGCCGCTGGACCCTCAGCCCCGACCAGGCGCGCGTCGCCTTCGCCGCCGCCGAGAAAGTCCAGATCGCCAACCTCTCGACCAGCGAAGTCACCATCCTCGGCCCCGAAGCCGCCGGCCCCATCCGCTTCGACGCCGCCGGCCGCCGCCTCGCCTGGATCACCATCACCGGCCGCGCCGTCACCATCGCGGCCGATGGAACCGGCCGCCGCGACGTCCTCGCGGACGCCGGCATGGCCCTCGGCCCCGACGCCCTCCTCTCCTTCGACGGCAAACGCCTCTTCGCCACCGCCCGCCTCGGCGGCGCCGAATCCCCGAACGCCATCGTCGCCGCCACGCTCGAGTCGGACGCGCGCACCTTCGCGAAACTCTACGAGCCCGCCGCCGGCGTCATCACCGGCGGCCTCGACCTCACCCCCGGCGGCGCTTCCATCATCTTCGTCCAGCACACCCCGGGCGCGAAACCCGAGTCCGCCCTCCGCCTCCTCTCCGCCGACGGCGCCGACATGCGCACGCTCGCCCGCGCCCCCGCCATCGACGGCTTCTACGCCTCCCAGGACGGCACCCGCGTCAACTTCGCCGCGCGCGGCGCCGCCGGCCGCTTCCTCCTGTTCGAGTGCTCCCTCGCCCCCGACCCCGCCAGCGGCGAAATCGTCACGCGCCGCCTCGCAGAAATCGACGGCGCGGATTGTCTCGCGCCCGCCGCAGGTCCGGACTGGACGATGGTGTATCTTCTTGTGAAGCGGGGCGAAGCGCCCGCGACCGTGGCCCGAGTCACCCACAAATAAGGGAGTTCACGATGCGCCGCCTGATCGCCGCCGCCGGCCTGTCCGCACTGCTGGGCACCTCCGCCCTGGCCCAGGGCGACGAGGAAGGCCGGCGCAAGGATCGGGAAAACGGCGCGCGTGCTCCGCGCCCGCAGGAGCCGCGTCCGCCCGCCGACAGGGACAGCAAGCTTGTCGACGCTCCGCCGGCGGTCGTCCCCCCCGACCTCCTCCCGACGATGCCCCCCGACGGCCGCATCGCGGCGCGCGGCGAGGGATTCATCGCCGTCGCCGGCGATCGCTTCGTGTCATACGATCGCGAGGGCAGGAACGAGACGGAACTCGCCGACGCCGGCGGCAAGGTCGACCGCTGGTGGCTGTCCGCGGACGGAAAACGGCTCGCATGGACTTCCGGCGGCAAGCTGAACGTCGCCGAGATCGGCGGCGCGAAGTCGACCGTCGACGCCGCGCCCGCGACCGCCCCCGCGTTCTCCCCCGACGGCGCCCGCCTCGCGTACGTCGCGGACGGCAAGCTCGTCATCGCCACGGCCGACGGCAAGGAACGCCGCGCCCTCTCCCCCGCCGACTCCCTCCTCCTTGCCGGCCCCGCCGTCTTCTCCGGCGACGGCCGCCGCCTCTTCTGCCTCGTCGCCTCTTCCAATGCCGCCGAACCCGACGGCGTCGGCACCGCCGACCTCGCCGGCGACGCACCCCTCGTGACGCGCCTCTACCAGGCCACCAACGCGAAGCTCTCGCACCTCTCCCTCGCCCCCAACGGCCGCTGGCTCCTCCTCATCCAGACCCCGAAAACCGACCCCGCCCAGGACGCCCTCCGCCTCCTCTCCCCCGACGGCTCCGAGTTCCGCACCCTCGCCCGCGCCGCGAAAATCGCCGACCCCGTCTTCTCCGCCGAAGGCAGCAAGGTTTTCTTCTCGGGCGTCGGCGCGAACCGGCAGTGGGGGGTCTGGGAAGCGGGCCTCGAGCCGGACGTGAGGTCCGGCGAAATCCCGACTCGTCGCGTGGCCGAGATGGACGGAAAGCAGTTCCTCCGCCCCTCCCCCGCCGCCGACGGAATCGTCCTCTGGCTCATCGGTCAGAACGCGGACGGCAGCGCCGGGCAGGTCGGCCGCGTGAAGCTCAAGTAGGGCGCAGCGCCCGGTGCGCGATTGATCTTCACCGCAGGAGATCGGCATGAGAGACGGCGCGGGCCTGGGAATGCTTGCGGCGGCCTTTTGCCTCGCGTCCGCCGCTTCCGGCCGGGGCGAGGAGCCGCCCGTGCCCGAGGGCCGCCGTCTCCGGGAGATCGTCCGCGCGAACTACAGGGAAGGCTCCGTCCTCGTCGGCGCGACGATCGGCGCGCAGGATCTCGCGCGGGAGCCGGGGGTTGTGCTCGACCGCGAGTTTTCGTACGTCACGCCGGAGAACGACTACAAGCAGCAGGTCGTGCGGGCCGATCCCAAGGCGTGGAACTGGGCGCCCGCCGACGCGTGGGTGAAACCCGTCGCCGACCGCGGAAAGGTGCTCCGGATGCACTGCCCCATCGGCCCCCAGTGCTCCACGTGGGTGAAGGACGACGCCCGCACCGCCGCCGAACTCGAGGCCGAACTCAGTCTCTTCCTCGAGACGATCTGCCGGCGCTACAACGGAAAGGCCGGCTATCGGTACATGGACGTCGTCAACGAGACCGTGTCCAACGGCGCCTGGCACCGGGACGGTCCCGGAACTGCGAAATGGGAGTGCCCCTGGTTCCGGATCGGCCAGGACACGGACCGCAACCGCACGCCGCTGTTCATCCGCATGGCGTTCGAGACGGCGCAGAAGCACGCGCCGGACGTGAGGTTCGTTTTCAACCACCATGAGGACCCGTCGCGCGCCGACTCGTGGAAGCTCGTGAAGGAAACGGTTGCGTACCTCCAGGAACGCAAGCTCCGCGTGGACGCCGTCGGCTGGCAGGCGCACGTGGACGCCGGTTGGGACACGCCGCAGAACCTCGCGAAACTCGGCGAGTTGATCGACTGGGCCCACGAGCGGAAGCTCGAATTCCACGTCACCGAGGCCAGCGTCTGGCTCAAGAAGGGCCAGGCCGAGGAAGACCTCGCCGCGCAGGCGCGGACCTACCGCGCCGTCCTCAAGGCGCTCCTCGACCGCCGCAAAACCGGCGTCGTCGCCTGGAATACCTGGCACGTCACCGACGCCCGCGGCTGGCACGTCGAGTGGCTCCCCTCCCTGTTCGACGCGAACTACCGGGCGAAACCCGCGTATTTCGCGGTCCAGGCTGAGCTGGAAGCGCACAAGGACTGAAAGTCACCGAGAATCGGGTATCATTCTCGGGGATGAAAGAGGAGGAGCAGGAGGAGATCGTCCCACAGGGGCCGTTCCTCCTCCTGCTCCTTCCCCTCCGCCGCTGTGGCGGCGAGATTCGGGCATGGCGTCGGATTGTTGCACGACAGGGAGCCCGGGCCAACTTCTCGATCCGACCGGTGCCCCGTCAGGCGGCGGGCCCATCCGCGGGCTGCAGCTCCCAGATCCCGATGGGGTTGTGATTAGGATGCCCCGCTTCATAGAGCGTGCACGGGACGGCCCGGATCAGGAATTGCCGGAGATTCGGGGAGAGCCTGGTCCTGTCCCCATCCCGGATCGTCGGGCGATCGGTGGCCTGGTACCAGTTGAACCGCGCGAGCAGCTCAAGCGCCTCCGCGGCCTCGATCCCCTTCACCCTCGCATCGCGAAGTCCCAGGTTGTGCATTCCGCAGCTGCACGTGACGCGCTCCGCCTCGTCATGCACCATGGTCACGAAGGCCTGCACGTATGCGACAGGGCTGGGGTTCGTGAGGAGCTCGGCCCACTCCTTCGCCGAGTGGGCCTTCCCGGCCGACTCCACCATCACGGCGGCGCCCCCCAGGCGGAGGTAGCGCAGGCTGAGTTCGACCAGGGGACGGAGGCGATCCAGGGAGCCTCCATCGCCGAAGAGAACGAGGACCGAGGCATGCCGCTGGATCCGCTCGAGGTCTTCATCCGCGAGCAGCCCGCCCGACAGGGTGCGGAAGGCCTCGGTCATTCGCGCGTCCGGAGGCAGGAGATCGAACTGAACGCCCTCCCCGGTCGTCCGGTCGCGGAGGTGCGGATACCGGACGACGATTCCCTCCGAGTCGCTGGCGTTCTCGAACGGCTCGACATGAGGCCAGGGCCCCGGGATGCAGAGGGTGGCCTTGATCTCAGGGGCCGGCGAGGCCGGCCCTCCCAGCGTTCCTTCGTCGCCCATGACCGGGCAATCCCTCACGAACGCTGACGACGCCTGTTTCCGGAGCCACCGAGGGGCGGAGATTATCAAACCCGGTCCGTCGACCGCAAGCGTCGAAACCCTGCTGAACGCGCCCTCCCCTCGCGAGGAGGGCTTTGAAGTTCCTGGATTTTTCCGCGAGGGATTCCGCGGAGCACGTCGTCTCTAAAACGATACTCTGGGAGACGCCCCCATGCCCGATTTCCGCGAGCTGGTCCGCGAATACCACGCGATCGTCTATCGCGTCGCGCTCGGCGTGCTCCGCGACGAAGCGGCTGCCGAGGATGTCGCGCAGGACGTGTTCCTCGCGTTCCTGCAGGACCCGGCCGCCCTGGCGCGCGCTTCCAGCCTCAAATCCTTCGTCTGTCGCACCGCCCTGAACCGCGCGCTCGACGCGCTGAAGGCGGGAAGGCGGAGAGCTGCCCGGGAAGCGCAAGTCGCGGAGAGGAGCGGGGTCATGGATCCATCGGAGGCGGCGTTCCGGCGCGAATTGCGCGAGAGGGTCGCCGAACTGCCGGAGGACCAGCGCGCGGCGGTGGATCTGCACTATTTCCAGGGGTTGACGCTTCCTGAGTGCGCGGCGGCGCTGGCGGTTCCCGAAGGAACGGTGTCAAGCCGGGTTTCCGCGGCGCTGTCGAAGCTGCGCGCCGTCCTTGCGGGCGCGGCGACGGCGGGTCTGCTGCTGGCACTCGAGGGGAATCTCCGCGCGTGCGAACCCGCCGCGGTGCCGGAGGGGCTGGAGGGGCGCCTGCAGCGGCTCGGTCGCGGCGCGCCAGGCGTTCCGACGGCGTCCGGTCGCGGAGCGCGGCTCATTCTGGCGGGTACGACGGTCCTGACGATCGTCCTCGTGGCGATCATCGGGTCGGTCACGTACCGGGCAATGCGCGGCGGGCCCGCACGGACGTCTTCGGTCGTTTCGCAGGGCGCCACGGCCCACGCCGGCGTGCCCGAAACGGCCGCCACCGCGACCGCCCCGGATGATGCCGGCATCGATTTCGCCTCCGTCGATCGCGACCTCGACCTTCATGGCATCGTCGTTTCGGAAGCGCAGGCGCCGATTGCGGGCGCGGAGCTCCGGACGCTCACCGAGCCCTGGCGGCGCGCCACGTTGCGGAAGGCAAGGGGGGAAGAGGAACGCGTCGGTGGTCCGGCCGCGCGTTCGGCGCGCGACGGAACGTTCCGCATCCGGTTGCGCCGCGGAGAGGAGGTCGCGCTGCGGGCGAGCGCCGCAGGATTCGCGGCGATCGAGGTCAAGCGTTGCCTCGCGGGCGGCCGGGTCCGCATCGTGATGAAGCCGGGGGTGACGGTCGAGGTGCGCGCGAGGGATCCCGAGGGGCAGCCGCTTGCCAGGGCGCAGATCCGGATCGGAGGCGACGCCGGCGAGGAAAACGTCGCGTTCGCGGCGAAGGGCGACACGGACGAGGCGGGTCTGTGTCTCCTCGCTGGATTGCCCTCGGGGTGCGTTGCGGAACTCAGCGGCGTGCACCTCGCAACGGGAGGCGCCGGCAAGGCGACCCTCCGCCTTCCCGCGAGGGGAAACGTCGTCGCGGACTTGACGCTGCCCCGGCTCGGGACCGTGCGCGGCCGGGTTTTCGACGGAGTCACTCATCGGTCGATTCCGGGAGCCTCCATCCGCGCTCATTTCAACCCGGCGTTTTCCGCCCTCGCGGACGCAGACGGCCGCTTCGAGATCCGGGGCGTAGAAACCGGGTGGCTGTGGGTCGACGTGGCCGCGGAGGGATACGCGCCCGAGGCGGTCACGCCGGAATCAACGGACGACGTCGAAGTCATGCTCTTCCCCGCGTTCGCCGTAGCCGGTCGCGCCGTGGACGATTCGGGGAGTCCCGTGAGAGACGCCCGGTTCGCCGCGTTCGGCGGCGTCAACAGCGGCGGCGGCTGCGAAATCGTGGCCCGCGACCGCGCCGGAGACGACGGCCGCTTCCGGATCGGCGGCCTGGATGCGCGGGCGTCGTACACATTGAGCTGCGAGGCGCCCGGCCGTGGCCGGATCCTTCTCGATTTCGATTTCAGGGAACCGACCGCCGGGATTCGCGACCTCGGGGACATCGTCCTGCCCGCGTCGCGGTCGATCGAGGGCGTCGTCCTGACCGCGGAGGGCGCGCCGCTCGACGGCGTGACGGTCACCATCGAAGGCGGAAACATCGACCGCGCCCGGCTGCGAAACGGCGTCGAGAACTGGGACTGGCCGATTCGAAGGGCCGATTCGAGACGAACCGACGACCTGGGGAGATTCCGATTTCCCGACCTCTCTCCGGGTCTGTACAACCTGATCGCGAATAAGGGCCGGTCGCGCGCCGGGGCGGAAATGCTGGTGGAGCTGAAGCCGGAGTCGAATCGCTCGGGGCTGGAGATCCGGATGCCGGCCGGGCGAGACGTCTCGGTGGTGGTCGTCGACGAGGCCGGCCAGCCGGTTGAGGGAGTCATGGTCCTTGTCGACCTCGAGGGAAAACTGGGCCTTGGCGGCGACACCGACGTCTCCGGGGTCGCGCGATTCACGCTCGGCGGCCCTGCGAGAGTGACGATCCTGGTCTCCAGAACCATCGGCACCGGCCCCTGGGTGGAGCCCGAGCCCAGGACTCTCGACGGCGACGCCGCGGAGATCCGTTTCGTGCTTGAAACCGGAAAAACGATCACGGGACGCGTCCTCGCGCCCGGTGGAAAACCGCTTCCGAAAGCGGGGCTCAGGGCGCTGATCGGCGAGAAGGTGGTCGCGGCGGGCAACGCCCGGGACGATGGCTCGTTCCGGCTCGTCGTCCGTTCGGCTGCGGTCGTCGATGTCGAACTCACGGGAGACTACTGGCTGAAGGACGGAGGTGCCTTCGAGGGGCGAGTCACCGGAGTGCGAGCCGGCGCCGACGACATCGTGGTCCACGCCGTTCCCATGGAAGCGAACCGCTCGCTTCGCGTCAGGATCGAGTTCGCGGACGGCCGACCCGCCGCCGGCGCCTGGATCATCCTGAACTCCCGGGGAGACGCGCAAAAGGCGACCGCCGACGAGAATGGATCCGCCGTCTTCGACGGACTCGTCCCGAAAGGGGCGGAGATTCAGGCGGGCGTGCAGGACCCGGGCGACGGCGTCGCGTGGCAGGACGCGATCGAAGATCACATCATTCCATCGGGCCAGGAAGTCGTCATCCGGCTGGAGGTAGGCGTTCGAGTCGCGGGCGTCGTCCTCGGGCCTTCGGGCGAGCCGATTGCCGGCGCCCACATCGTGATCAGGGCGGCCGGGTTCTGGGAGAAGGAGCTGGACTCCGGGTCGAAGGGGCGGTTTACCGCCATTCTCGAAGCGGGCGCGCGGGGCGGATTCACGCTTCAGGCCACGCATCCCGGCGAGGCCGGAACGCTGCTGACCGGAGTCGCGGAAGGAGTCGTCGGCGGGGGCGACGTGACGGTGCGTCTGGAACCTGCGAAGTAGTGACCCCTTTTTCCACGCCGCGCACGCCGGCAGCCCCCACGCCTGAAAGCGAAGCCCCGCGAACCTTCCCGCGCGCCGCCCGATCAAGTATCGTCTCCCCCCGCACATGATCCAGGCCCCCCTCGGCTTCGAAGACCACCTCCCCGATCGCATGCCCGTCTGGCGGCGCATCGAGGAGGCCGCGCGCCGCATCTCCGAAACGTACGGCTACCGCGAGATGCGCACGCCCATCATGGAATCCACGGAGCTGTTCGTGCGCTCGGTCGGCGAAGTCACCGACATCGTCGAGAAGGAAATGTTCACGTTCGACAAAGGCGACAAGGACTCCCTCACCCTCCGCCCCGAACTCACCGCCTCCTTCGTCCGCGCCTGCGTCGAACACGGCCTCTTCAAGAAGAAAGCCTTCCAGAAACTTTTCTACGTCGGCCCCAACTTCCGCAAGGAACGCCCCCAGAAAGGCCGCCTCCGCCAGTTCCACCAGTTCGGCGTGGAAGCCCTCGGCGCGACCGACGCCCTCCTCGACGCCGAAACCATCCTCCTCGCCCTCGAGTTCTTCACCGCCCTCGGCGTCCCCGGCGTCCGCACCCGCGTGAACTCCATCGGCTGCCCTACCTGCCGCCCGAAATACCGCGACGCCCTCAAGGCCCACTTCGAACCCAAACTCTCGAGCTTCTGCGAAAACTGCCGCCGCCGCTTCGACCGCAACGTCTTCCGCGTCCTCGACTGCAAAAACGAGGGCTGCATCTCCCTCTCCTCCGACGCCCCGCGCATCCAGGACCACCTCTGCGACCCCTGCAAGGCCCACGACGCCCAGCTCATGGCCGCCCTCGCCGCGGCCGGCGTCGCCTTCGCCCCCGACCCCCGCCTCGTCCGCGGCTTCGATTACTACACCCGCACCGTCTACGAGTTCACCGCCCCCGGCCTCGGCGCCCAGGACGCCATCGGCGGCGGCGGCCGCTACGACAACCTCATCGCCGAAATGGGCGGCGACCCCGCCGGCGCCGTCGGCTTCGCCATCGGCCTCGAACGCGTCGTCATCGCCCTCGAAGCCGCCGGCAAGGCCCCCGAAGAAGAGTGGTACCCGACCCGGGTGTTCGTGACGCACATCGGCCCCACGACGCGGCTGCCGGCGTTCGACCTCGTGCGGACTCTTCGCGCCGCCGGAATCTCGGCCGATATGGACTTCGAGGGCCGATCGCTGAAGGCGCAGATGCGAAGCGCGAATCAGGTGCGATCTCTGTGGGCAGTAATTCTAGGTCCGGACGAGTTGGCGTCCGGTGAATGCAAGCTCGTCGATCTATCGAGCCAGAGCGAACAGAAGGTCCAGCTTGCGGGCCTGGAGCAGCGCCTTATGGGATCGCCGACCAGTGCGCCAGAGGAGACGGTTGAAGGAGCCCAGTCGCGCGGGAAGCGGACCGTCTCTTCCTCCGAAACACTCGACATGACTGTTCCCGAACAGGTGGGAGATGAATTCCGCCGCTGGATTTCGTTTCCCGACCCGGAGAACCCGGTCTTCCTGCTTCAAGCCTGGCCGGAAGAGGCGGACGATTCCGCCTTGGAAATCCCGGGCGTCTTCGACGTCGGCGGCCTCCAGGAGCGCGTCCGAAGGTTTGGGCCCACACGACCGAATGGTTTCAGCATGCTCTTCGAGGCCAGCACTCCGCAGCCGGTCGAAGGTGGCGGATTCAGCATCGCTTTCGCAGCCCGCAGGATGCTCTGCATTCGCCCTTCCGGAGTGAGCACGTTCGCTGCGTCGGGCGGACCTGCATGGCTTTCATGGGCGAGCTCCCGCTTTTCAAAGGAGCCTGTTCTGAATCCGTGGGTCCTGTTCGACTCCATCATCGACTTTTGTCGCCTTGAAATCGAAACGGTCTTCCGGTCCCTGCCTCCCAGGCCGTCGGGCTGGACCTTTGGGTTTGGGGTTTTCATTTCGCAGGCTCAGTCGAAGTTCCCCCTGCGAATGGCACGCGGCGCGTTCACGGAATTCCTCGTTCCGGACACCAAACAGGCGCCCGGACGCCGGGTGCTCGCAGAAGTACGCCACAGGAGCGGAACGGACCTCGCGAAGGCCGTCGCATTCGACTTAATCCGGAAGGTGTACGACGGCTTTGGACTCGGAAGGCAGGACATGCCCTTCCTCAATCCGCAACGTGACGCCATCGACCTCACCTCATTTCTCCGCTCCTGAGAAACACGCATCCGCCATGGGACGCGTCAACGCTCGATACACCGCGGAGCAGTTCAATCAGTTGAGAAAGCTCCGGTCCCAAGGCGTCACAATTCGCGAGGCCATCGTCCGGGTCGGTGTCAAGTTGGGTACCGCGATGAGTTGGATGTACCGGGGAAATCGGCCGTTCTGCATTGCGAATCGAAACAACCAGTTCCGTATCCCCACGTCCGCAAGGCGGATGACCTGTGACAAGGCCTATGTTCTGGGAGTTCTCTGCGGAGACGGCTACCTCGGGGGAAGGTCACGGAATCAGATCCAGGTCGCAGCAGTCGACGAAGAATTTGTGTAATTGTTTAGCGCCTTGCGCCGCATGAGCGACCAGCGCCACGGCTTTCGCAGCCCTCTACGTCGGCGACGTCATTGCCGGGATCTCCGGCACGGCGTCAGGCGGCGCCCGGAGGGCCCGGCTCAGGTAGTCTACCGCGTCGACCGCGCGTTTCACGCAGGTCTGAAGGATCGTGAGGAGGCGGCCTTGGGCTTCGGCGCCGTTCTGGGTTCTGCTTCCGCCCCAGACCTTGCGGTTGACGACGGCGGGGCGCATCGCCTGTTCGCCGAGGCGGTTGGTGGGCTCGATGGCCGGCTGCTTGAGAAACGTGAAGATCTCGTCGCCATGTTTTTCGAGGTGCTTGGCGAAGCGTTCGTTGTCCGGGTTGGTCTTGATGGGCCCGACCAACCTGTCCAGCCGGGCCTGAAGACGGCCGGTCGCGACGGCCAAGCCGTGGGGAGAGACCTTGCCCTCGTCGCGCCGATCCCGAAGGTCGATGGAGTCGAGCAGCAGCGTCTTGATGGAGCGCGGAAAGAGGACGGCGGCGCCGCGCGCCGTCTCCAGAAGTTCGCGGCAGCGGACGAGGAAATGAAACAGGCACTGCTGGTGCCGCGCTTTCTTGAAGCTGTCGTAAGGGCCCCATCCGTCGTGGCCCAGCAGGCCGTCGTAGTCGGGCCCGAGGACCTCGGCGGGGACGTCGAACCCCCTGCTCGGACGGATGACGTACGCGATCGCCGTTCGGGTGACAAAGCCCCAGAGCCACTGGAGGATGCCACCGACCTTCCATCCCGTCTCGTCGACGTTGTTCTCCCGGCTCTTCCGGACATCAACCAGCACCCGCCGGTATGGTTTCTCGACCCGATCGGCCGCCCGGAGCATCACCTGCGCCGACCCGCCGCGAGACAGCGGGATGCCGCAGATCTCGCTGAAGAAACGCGCCACCTTGCCGTGAGACAGCCCCAGATCCTTGTTCAGGTGAACCGCCACCGCCTGCGCGTCGGGTCCCAGCTGGCTCGCCGCTGCTCCCACCGCATCCGACGTCTGCAGCGGATGCCGTCCCTGAACTCGACGGCCGCACTTCCGGCACCGCCCCACCCCGATGTTGAACTTCCGCCGGATCGGCTTCCGCGGCATCTCCGTCTGGTACTGCTCGCAGACACCCTCCGCGTCCAGCGGCCCTCCGCAGTCGGGGCAGCAGCCCGGCAGCGGCGCGTCGTACGTCTCGTCCACCTCCGGCGGCACCTCACGGTGCGCTTTCACTCCGTAGTCCGCGCCGGCTTTGCGCCCTGGTGTCTTCGGCTTCGCCTTCGGGGGACCCTTTGAAAACGGCGCCGCCTGCCTCTTGTTCCCGCGCCGCGACTCCTCCAGCAACTCGCGGAGCTTCTTCAACTCCGCATCATGCTCGGCGAGACGACGCTCGAGACCGGCGCAGTTCGGGCACGGCTGTGACGGCGGTTGGAGACCCCTCTCCATTGATTTCTATATCGACCGCCGCCCATTCCCCTCTGGAGAAAGGCGCTAAACAATTACGAATTTGTGCAGGCGTTTCAAGAGGCGATTTTCCGGCTGTACGGCAAGAAGGCAATTCTGGGGTACAGAGCGAAAACCAAGGCCTTCACGTTTCAGATAAAGAGCCGAGAGATTTACGACGACTTGCTGCGGTGCTTCGAGGGGGCATTGCCCAGAACCTTCTCGTGGCGGGTGCCAGGATGCGTCAGCGCGGCGAGGGATTCTGTACGCTGCGCCTTCTTGAGAGGATTCGTGGATTCCGAGGGGTGCCTGGTCGCCGGGCGCGGCACGATCAACATATCTTCTTCGAACTTGCCTGGGATCGAGGACATCCAGGAATTGCTTGAAGACCTCGGGTTCGCGACGAAGCTCTACTCGACGTTGAATCGCCAACGAGGAACTACTTCCTACCACGTCCAAGTACGCAGGCGCAGCCTTCGGCGATTCTTGCGCATGATTGGGCTGACCATTCGCAGGAAGGCCGAAGCAGCGGAGGCTTGCCTGACTCCTCGCAAGTAGGCGCTCGGCGCTCTCAAGCCACCCGCCAGGCAAGTTACTTTCACCACGCCTGCATCATCGCCCCCGCCGTAAGCGTCCGGTCTCTCTTTCGATTACCTGTACCTGGCGGCGGAAACAGGTGAATCACGACCGGAAATCCCCTGACAACTCCGGGGCTTGGGCCACGCCTCCCTGTGCAGCGCCCATCCGGGCCGTTTCCGTCGTGTTATGATTCTGCCATGATTCAGGCGCTTCCCCCTCCGAGAGACGCCCGCGGGCAGGCGATCGCTCTCGAGCCGATCTCGGGGCTGCTGGATCTCATCTCGCGCGCCTGGCGCCCCACGGCCGTGTGGCTGTTCGGCAGCCGCGCGAAGGGCCTGGCCAAACCGGAGAGCGACTGGGACCTCCTCGTTGTGGTCCCCGACGACGAACCGGCAGTCGACGATCTCATGGCCGTGCACCAGGTGTGCAAGCCGTCCGGGGTGCCGGCGGACGTCATCCTCTGCAGGGCGACGGACTTCGAAGAGGCTCGGGAGGTACCGAACACGCTTGCGTACGAAGCGGCGCACTTTGGGTTACGGATCCATGGGCGCTGAAAAGGTCATCGCCCATCTGGCGGGCTGCCTGCCCTGTTAAGATGCCCTCGGAGCGCACGGATGACCTCGCGAGATTTCGGAATGCCCGATGACCCCCGCCGCACGGCCGCGGACGAGGTGAAACCGTACCTGCGGCTGACGCCGGCGGAGCGGTACGCGCGCTTCCTGGACCTCATGGCGTTCCTCGAGGGAATCTGGACGTCGCTGCCGGCGGCCCGGCGGGAGCGGTACTCGAAGGCGAACGACCGCCTCGACGATCCGGGGCGCTGGTGGGACCGGGTTCCCGCGCGATGAGCCTCCCGGCGCAACTGGGCGACGCCGTGCGGCAAACGGTGTCGGTCTTCGACGGCCTCGGCCTGCCGTATGCCATCGGCGGCGCGGTGGCCATGGCCTTCGGCGGCTATCCCCGAGGCACCCGGGACGTCGACGTGCTGGTTCTCCTGCCGGCGCTGCGATCGCAGGAGTTGGCGGACGCCTTCAATGCTGCCGGTTTCCGCATGCACGACGAGTCGGACCGATCCATGCCCGTCGACGTCGCGCAGATGTCCCGGTGGTCGCGTGAGATCGGCCATTTCCGTGTGTGGTGGAAGGACGTCAAGGTCGAGGTCTTCACGCCCCGCGTTCCGCTTCAGGACGCCGTTCTGAAGCGTCGAATCCAGATCCAGCTGGAAGGCGGGCTGCTGTGGATCACGTCAGTCGAAGATCTCATTCTGCTCAAGATGATCTTCCATCGACCGAAGGACATCGAAGACGTGCGCCGGCTCCTTGCGGCCAACCAGGGATCGCTCGACCTCGCCTACATTGAATCCTGGATCCCAAAGACCCTTCCGGACTCCGTCGGCGCCGAGCTTCGCGACATGATGCGGCCGACGGGAGATTAGGGGCGGAATGTCGAGATCGTCGATAACCACGGAAGGACTGCCCATGAAGTCCACCGCAACCGTCCTCCTTCAAGCCCTCATTCGTGCTCCTGAGCATCGGCGCGCTCGTCTTCCTGCTCTGGGAGCCCCACGTCGAGGGACGGAATGCGCGCGCCACGCTGTTCCAGATCTACTTCAACGATCCGCTCCTGGCGTACGACTACATCGGGTCGATCCCTTTCTTCATGGCGCTCTACCAGGCCTTCCAGGCGCTGGCTGCCGTCAGGCGGAACGGGACAAGTTCGCCGGCGACGGTGAATCGTCTGCGGACGATCAGGCACTGCGCGCTGCGGCATGCGGTCGCCACTTCCGGGAAGGACGTGTCGGCGCCTTGAGAAGCAGTGCTCCATGTTCTGCCAGGGCCGCGCCATGCCGAATCCGGGACGGTGGACCGATCCGCGGCGAGGTGTTGCGGTCGGGCCCTCCCGAAGAGGATAATCCGTTCATGAAGCTCACGGTTGTCATCCGCAAGGACCCCGAGGAAAAGAGCGTCTACAACGCCTCTGTTCCGGCGTTTCCGGGATGCCACACCTGGGGCCGGTCTCGTGCCGAGGCGTTGAAACGCGCGAAAGAGGCGATGCTGGTCTATATCGAGTCGCTCGAGGCCCGCGGCGAGCCTATCCCGAAGGACGTGGACTGCACGCAGGTCGAGGTCGCCGGTTGAGGCCGGTCGCCTCCCGCCCTCGAGAGGTCGAACGCATTGCTCTTCGGCTCGGCTTCGTCTTTGATCGAGGCAGGGGCTCGCATCGGGTCTACGTTCGGCCGGATGGACGGAGAGTCGTGATCCCGTTCCACGGCGGAAGAACGATCCCGGCCGGAACGCTGCGGAGCATCATCGAAGACTTGGGAATCTCGGTCGAGCAGTTCAACCGCAGCGTCTAAGCCGGGTCGAGGAAGTCCGTTCGGACTGGCGGAGGCCTTCGCCGGCCCGTCCTACCCTGAGCGAGCCCGTGGGGCGAGTCGAAGGGTGCCATGGTCGGTGTCAACACAGGTCGGAAGGAGATTACTCAAGTCCGCTCAGGAACCCTGCTCATCACGCGCTTTTCGTGCGCTTGAAGAGAACCGTCGACGGCCGCCGGGCTCGCCGGTAGCCGATTCTGAGGAAGGCTTCTTCGTGGTCCGCGAAGGGGTTCACGTACACGGGCACGCCGTTGGCGTAGGTTTCGACAGCCTGCAGGAGCTGCCGGCCGATGCCCTGGCGCTGCCGGTCGGGATGGACGGCGATTTCGCCGACGAACGTCGAGAAGGCGCCGTCGCAGAAGGCGCTGACGTAGCCGACGAGCCGGCCGGCGGCGTCGCGAGCGTGGGCGACGAAGGGGTAGGCGGCGAGGGAGCGCTCGATTGCGGGGATCGAGTAGTCCTCGGCCTTTCCGGCCCCGACGGCGGCCATGAGGGTCGCGAATTCGGCGGGAGTGACTGACTTGTCGAGGACGATCCGGATGGCGGGGGCGGGCATGGCGGGTCTCCTGGGAAACGTCGAGGTCGAGCGTGGGCGCGGTGACATTCGGCGTGGCCCAGTGTCTCACACTCCCGGCGACGACAGAATCGCAACGGCACAGAGCGTCCTCACTTCGAACGCGACACACGACGGCGCGGATGCCAGAATCGGATGGTGATCACGGCCGAGAACGCGTACTTCTTCCGCCACGCCGTCCTCCGCGACGCCGCGTATCAGCTCCAGATGCCGGGCGAGCGCTCGCAGCTGCACCGGCTTGCGCTCGAGGCGATTGAAGCGCTCTGCGGCGGGCGCCCGCCGGAGTTGCCCCTGGCCGCGGAGCCGGGCGGCTGCGAGGCCGTCGCACACGCATCGGACCCCTTCGCCGAGGAGCTCGCCGAGCACGGTCGTCGAGCAGAGGCGCCGGGCGCGGAGGCAGGACCCGTTCGCGCCGCGCGCCGGATCTACCTGAAGCGGGCTGCGGAGCTCGCGGAGCGCTCCTTCCGGCTGGAGCCGGCCTTCCGGGCGTGGGGCGAGGTTGCGGAGATCCTCGATGAAACGGAGAAGGCACACGCGCTCGGGAAGGCGGGGGTGCAGGCGCACTTCGCCGCGAAACCTCAGGTGGCCCTTCAATTCTGGGAATGAGCCCTCGAGATCTATCGGCGGCTCGGCGACCGGCGCAGCGCGGCCATCATGGTGGGAAACCTGGCGAATCTCAAAGGCGACCTGGGCCGGATCGCCGAGGCGGAGCCGCTGTTCCGCGAAGCGCTGGCGCTTCATCGCGACGTCGGCGACGAGCGGTCGGAGGTGCTCACTTCCGTGAAACTGGCCGGCCTGTACCACGACACCGGCCGACTCGACCTCGCGGAGCGGGCGTTCCAGGCCGCGCTGGAGCACCGGGGTCGGCCGGGCCTCCGCGACTTCCTGGGCCTCGCCCTGGGAAGTCTCGGAAGCCTCTTCAAGGAAACGGGTCGGATCGAGCCCGCCGAGAAGGCGTACGCGGAGGCGCTGGCGATTCACCGCGAGTCCGGCGACCGGCGGTCTGAAGGGATCGTGCTGGGGAACCTGGCCAACCTGCACGGCGACACCGGCCGCGTCGAGGTCGCGGAGCGCGAGTACCTGGAAGCGCTCGCGATTCACCGGCAGACCGGCAATCGCCGGTCGGAGGGAATCGTGCAGGCCAATCTCGCCGGGCTGTACGGCGCCACCGGCCGCGCGTCGGAGGCCGAGCGCGGCTTCAGGCGCGCGCTCGACATCGACCGCGAGATCGGCAACCGGTGGGCTGAAGGGGTTGCGCTCGGCGGGCTCGCGGGGCTGCTTCGCCTCCAGGGCCGCGCGGCTCCCGCGATTCGCGCCTTCGACGAAGCGCTCGCCATCCACCGCGAGCTGGGGAACCGCCGTTTCGAAGCGGCCCATTCCTGCGATCGCGCGCTCGCGCTGTTGGCGGCCGGCGATCCCTCGGCGGCGGACGCCTGGCGCACGGGAGCGGCGATCCTGCGTTCGCTGGGCGACACGGTCGAGGCCGAACAGAAATCGGTCGAGATGTGCGCGGCGTGCGGGAAGGCGGGGATCGCGCCGTTCGATGGGAGACCGGGATGTTCGACCGGAGGTACACTCGCGTGATGCGACCCCTTCGGTTTTCGATCAACGTCACTCTGGACGGGTGCTGCGATCATCGCGGCATCGTCCCGGACGAAGAACTGCATCATCACCATGCCGGGAACCTCGCCCGGGCCGATGCCCTGCTCATTGGCCGGGTGACGTACGAAATGATGGAGGCGGCGTGGCGGGCGCCGGCGCGGACGGGGGCCAGGCCTGACTGGATGCAGCCGTGGATGGAGCCCTTCGCCCGGACGATCGACGCGGCGAAGAAGTACGTCGTGTCGAGCACGCTGGACCGGGTCGACTGGAACGCGGAGCTCGTGCGCGGCGACCTGGGGACGGCCGTTCGGCAGCTCAAGCAGGCCTCGGGACGGGGACTGTTCGTGGCCGGCATCAAGCTCGCGCGGGCGCTGACGGAGCTGGGATTGATCGACGAGTACGAGTTCGTGGTGCACCCCAGGCTGGCGGGCCACGGGCCGACGCTGTTCGCAGGGCTCTCGAAGCCTGTCGACCTGAAGCTCGTGAGCCGGCTGGAGTTCGGCTCGGGCGCGGTGGCGATGCGGTACGAACCGAGGAGGTAGGGGTGGTCGGGCTCTTCGGCTGCAAAGTCGAAAGGGAGGTCGCCCTCACCGCCGGCGCCCCGCGCTCCACGCCGAGGACGTCGCCACCGACATGGACTACGAGGGTCGGTGGATCAAGGCCCAAATTCCAGGCACCAACGGTGTGAAGGCGCCGCCAGAAGGCTCGCGTTGGGCAAGAGTTTACAGTCTCCAGGCGAAATGACCTGCCCAAGGTCTTGCAGCTCACACTGCCGACGCTAGACTCGACAGCGAATGTCACCGCAACCCCAGTTCGGCTGGCTCACGCCCTCTGCCGGCTGGATCTTCCGCATCACCCACCTCCAGAATGTTCCCTTCATCCTCGATCACGGTCTCCACTGCGCGAGCTCAGAAGTTCAGGACCCGAACTTTCTTCCGATCGGCAACCCGGATCTGATCGGGAAGCGCTCGGCCAGACCAGTCCCGATCCCGCCGGGCGGCACTCTGGCCGACTACGTCCCGTTCTACTTCACGCCGCTCTCGCCGATGCTCTACAACATCCTGACCGGACACGGCGTGGAGCAGGTGGATCGAGGCGACATCGTCGTTCTCGCCTCGAAGATCGGCTCGATTCGGACGTCGGGCGCCCAGGTCGTCTTCACGGATCGGCACGCCTACCTCCAGACCGCAACCTACTTCCCAGACGAAGCGGGACTGCAGGGTCTCGCGTGGGATCGCTGGCAGAACCGCGATTTCAAACGTCGAACTGCGGACGACGTCGAGATGGAACGATACCAGGCGGAAGCGCTCGTTCACGCTCGCGTGCCGATCGACGCCGTCCTCGGCCTCGCCTGTTATGATGAGCGCGGCAAGGACACGCTCGCTGCCGAGATCGCATCGCGCGGACTTCCCCTCAAAGTCCAGATAAAGCCGGAGTGGCTTTTCGCATGATCCAGTACACCGCCGGAAACCTGCTCGACTCCCGCGCCGAGGCCGTCGTCAACACCGTGAACGAAGTCGGGGTCATGGGCAAGGGCATCGCGCTTATGATCCACGACGCCTTCCCGGCCAACGCGAAGGCCTACCAGGCCGCGTGCCGCCGGGGCGACGTGCAGGTCGGGCGGATGCTGGTTTTCGAAAATGCCCCTGGAAGCGCGCCTCGATGGATCGTCAACTTTCCCACCAAGAAGCACTGGCGCCACTCGTCGAAGCTCGAATGGATCGAGGCGGGCCTTCAGGATCTCGTGCGCGTCGTTCGCGACCGCGGAATCCGCTCGATCGCACTTCCTCCTCTGGGCTGCGGAAACGGCGGTCTCGAGTGGAGCCAGGTGAAGTCCGCGATCGACGCGGCGCTGGAACCCCTCGACGACGTGAAGATCGAAGTCTTCCAGCCGACGGACGCTTACCTGAACGCCCCCAAACGGAACGGCGTCGAGTCTCTCACTCCCGCCCGCGCCCTGATCGTCGAGCTCGTCCGCCGCTACGCCGTCCTCGGCCTCGACTGCACCAACCTCGAGATCCACAAGCTCGCCTGGTTTCTGAGCCGCGCCATCGCCCTAGAGTCGCTGCCCGATCCGCTCAAGCTGAGCTTCGAGCCCAACAAGTACGGCCCCTACGCCGACGCCCTGAGGCACGTGCTCGACGCCCTGGACGGCAGCTATCTGCACTGCGAGAAGCGCCTCGCCGACGCGGGACCGCTCGAGCCCATCTGGTTCGAGCCTTCCCGGCGTTCGACCCTGGAGGAGTACCTGCAGGGAGACGCAACGAAGCCCCTCCTGCCGGCCCTGGACCGCACCGCCACCCTGGTCGACGGTTTCGAATCGCCCCTGGGACTCGAACTGCTGTCAACCGTGGACTGGCTCCTGCACGAGAAGGGCTGTGAGCCCACCGTCGACGCCGTTCGCTCCGCCCTGCGTCGTTGGCCCGGTGGCCAGAGCGCGGCCCGACGGAAGTCGGCTCTGTTCTCGGACCGCCTCCTGACCCTTGCCCTCGGCCGCCTGCAGGCGGCGATGCCGACGGCGGCGAGGTAGGCGATGTTCGACAACAACGTGCGCTTCAGCGCCGACGCCGGGGGAGCTACGGTGACCGAGCCTGTCTTCCTGTTCGAGGAGCGTCGAGCGTTCATCCGCACGCGCACGCACCTCGTCATCACCAATCGGCAGCCCGGGTTCTTTGAGTTCGCGGCAACCGGCGATGGTGTCGTCGCCCGGCTCGTCAGGGTGTGGGTCGGGCGCATCGAGGGCCGCGAAACGATCCCCAGCGCCTACCTCGGCAGCGTTGTCCTGTGCCCGTCGAGCACCTTGGGGCCGCAGGTCGCGCGCCTCCTCCGCCGGGCGTCCGCCTCGCTCGCCGGGCGCTCCGAATTCCCCCGGGCGACCCTGCACCGCCTCGTGCTCCTCCTGCGCCGCTTTGCTGCGGCGTAGCAGAAGTCCCCGGAGAGCAGTCCTCTCCGCACACCGCGCCGGCAATACACGCTTCCGCAAAACCATCGCGCCGCCCGGGCTGCCGTTCCCCTGCGACCGGTAGCTCCGGTGTTCCTTGTGACCGGGTCTTCCATGGCGATATAGTTCATCGCATTCACCATATGTCGGGCACGCCGTGGGAAGCCGTCCCGGCGTCATCCGACGCTCCCGCAGGAATCCCGAAAGGAAGGCTTCTTTTGCGAAATCACCTGCGGACCCTTGCCCCGCTGATGGCCCTGCTCTCTCTCGCGGCGGTTGCGCGCGCGGAGACGCCGCGGGTCGCCCCGGGCCCGTTCGTGGTAAACCTGGCCTCCGAGGCGGACGGCAAGCCCGTTGCGATGGTCGCGGTCCGGCTCGGCGGCCGGATGGCGACGAGCGACCACACCGGCGCCGCGGTCTTCGACGGCGTTCCTGCGGGGGATTACGTCCTCGAAATCGCGCACCCCGGATTCGACCGCGAGAAACGCGGCGTACGGCTCCCCGCGGGCGCCCGCGACCCGCTCGGTGTCCGCCTGACGCCGACCGTGCTGGCGCCCGTGAAGGGTCAGGCCGTGCTCGATGGGGACGGAAGGGCTGTCGCCGGCGTCCGGCTGTTGCTCGAACCTCTCGCCGTCCGCGCCGCCGTGCAGGGGCCTTGCGCGTTCGCGTCCGGGTGGGATGGCCAGTTCAGCGTCCCGGCGCTTCCGGCGGGCAAGTACCGGCTTCGCGCGACCGCTTGGGGCTGCCGCCCGCGCGAGATCGAGGTGGAGATCAAGACCGGCATGGAAGCGCTGACGGTGGCGATGATGCGCGCCGCGAAGGCAGAGGATCTCGATGTGACGGTGCTGGATGCCGAATCCGGCGCTCCCCTGAACGGAGCGCGCGTCGTTCTCGCGGAGGCCTGGCCGCGCGGGATCATCGCGGAAGGCCGGACGGACGGTGCCGGGAAGTTCGTCGCCGCGGGAACGCCGGTGGGGCAGCTGAACTGGGAGACGGAGTTGCCCGCTCCCGCCGACGGAAGCCTGCCTCCGTCCAAGGTCGCGGTGACGCGCGGGGCGTGGACCGCCCAGGCGGAGATCGAGGGATACGAGCCGCGCGAGGTCGCGTGGCGGCCCGGCGAGGAACGGGTCGTGCGCCTCCATCGCGTCCGCCGGGTCGTGGAACAGGAGCCCAACGACGACGCCGCGACCGCCCGGATCGTCACTCCCGGCGCCACCATGGAGTGCAAGTTCGGCAAGGCGGGCGACCACGACTGCTTCCGGTTCCGGATGCCCTTCCCGGGGAAAATCCGCCTCCAGGCCACTCGCCCCGCCGACGTCTGGATGCGCGTGATCCTCCAGGCGGTGGACGGTACGAAGCTGGCCGAATGGGGAGTCTCGGCAGCGGACGCGACCCCGCTTGAAAGCGACTGGGTCGACGATGGCGAGTACGTCCTCCTCATCCGCCAGTGGGACGACAATCTCGCGAGCACCGGGAGCGCGCTCATCCGTCTCTCGTGCGCGCCCGCGCCGGATCCCGGCGAACCCAACGATGCGCCGTCGGTCGCGAGACTGCTGTTGCCCGGCCAGGAGGCCCGAGGCTGGGTGTGCCCGGCAGGAGACGACGATCTGTGGCGGTTCGAAATGAAGCGACCCGGGCACGTCCGCTTCATCACTCCCGCGCACCCTCTCTGGAAGCGCATGGCGATCCTGGATTCGAATGGCAAGCAGGTGGCTGAGAGAGGAGTGGCCGGGAATGTCGCGGACCTGACGGCCTGCCTGATGCCAGGCGAGTACTTCCTGCGGATCATCCAGTGGGACGACAACGCGGCCAGTCTCGCGCCCTGGTCCGCGCGAATGGAGATGATCGAGGACGACGGCGTGGATGACACGGAAAACGGCCTCAGGGCCGCGCGGCCCCTCGAGCTCGGCGCCCTCGCGGGCACCACGATCTTCCCGGAGGGCGACCGGGACACCTGGGTCGTCTCCGTTCCCGGCCCGGGTCGCCTGCACGTCGGGCTGTCGCGGTCCCTCGATATCTGGATGCGGCTCAGCGTGCTCGACTCCCGCGGCAATGCCCGGGCGGAAACCGGCGTCGCCGCGGCGGCCGGAGAGCTCACCGCGGACACCCAGGGTCCCGAGACCCTCTTCATCCAGATCCGCCAGTGGGACGACGATAAGGGCTCAACCAACCCCTTCCTGGTCAGCACCTGGTTCGAACCCTCCGACGAGATGGAAGCGCTCGGACGCAACGACGCCGCGGACGCCGCAACTCCCGTGGAACTCGGCGAGGTCCTCAGGGGGACTCTTCACCCCGACGGAGATGAGGACTGGTTTCTCGTCGTCGCAGACCACGCGGGAGCGCTTCGGCTTCACGGAATCCGTCAGGACGGACCCTGGAGCCGTCTTCAGCTCTTCGACGCCCGCCTGCGGCAAGTGGGAGAGACGGGGCTCACGCAGGGGCCGCAGCCGTTCGACTGGGCGGTGCCCGTGTTGGCCGGACAGTACTATGTGCGGGTCGTGGAGTGGGACGACCGCAAGGGCGTTCCGTTTCCATACGAGCTGCGCGTGGATCTCGACCGCGTCGAGCCGGGAGAGACGGAGCCTCTGGCGTCCGACCCGGTCCGAGCGCTGAAAAAAGGCGAGGCGCAGTCGTATTTCATCGACCAGTCCGGCGATCGCGACACGTTCGTATTCGACATCGGGGAAGCGGGGAAATTCCGTGTCCGGGTACGGAGGCCGGAGGCAGTCTGGGTTCGCGCGCTGCTGACGGACGACCGCACCGGAGAGCAGATCTCCGAATGGGGGGTGACGGTCGGCGAGATGGTGTCGCAGGAGGCGGAGGCGAAGGGGCCGACGCGGTACCGGCTCGTCCTGCGCCAGTGGGATGACGACAAGGCCGCGCCGGGGCCCGGGTACCTCGTCGTGGACACGGAGGATCGGGCGGTCGCGGGCGAAACCGTCTCCGGCGCCGCGGATCCGTGCGACCCAACGCTCGTCACGTTTGCCCGCCGCGCCGTGCCGGGCATGGCGCGCGCCGCGCGCGTGGACCTCGACGCGGACGGGAACGGGACCCTGGACGCGCAGGTCCCGCCTGAGGGCGGCGCGACGTTCCGGTACTCCTCGGAAGGGCTCCATCGCGCGACCGCCTTCCTCCAGGCGGAAAACGGCTGCGTGACCCGCGTGTCCTTCTGGGTCGAGGCCATCGGACCCGCCGAACGGCGGGGCATCCGCATCGTCGTGGACCGGCCGGGCGAGGGTCAGGTCGTGGAATCCGAAGCGCCGGTCAGCGTCCGCGCGATCAGCTTCAGCGGAACCCGGATCGCCGGCGTCTCCGCCACGGTGGACGGGAAGGCTCTTCCTGCGAACTACACCGCCCCGTACCGCATCGAGGTTCCTTGGCGGACGCTCGGCGGCGGGGAGCATGTCCTGACCGTCACCGCCACCGACACGGCCGGGGAGAAGGCCACCGTCCGGCGCACGTTCCGCCTATCCGAGTACTTCGGGCTCCTCCCGCTGGACGGCGCTGCGCTCTCGGGAAATTCCGTGCGCGTGACCTGGACCGGCGGCAGTTTCGGACCGGCGATCGTGCGCTTCAGGCCGCGAGGGACGGCGGACTGGAAGCAGGTGACGGGCGAAAGCGGCCGGGACCGCGCGGTTTCGATCCCGGATCTCGAGGCCGGAGTCCCCTTCGAAATCCAGCCGCTCGGCGGCGCCGAGCCCGGCCCGGTGCGCACCGTGACCCGCGTCAAGGGCCTCGCGTTCGGCCGCGCGCGCTACGGCGCCAACATCCGCCGGGACTACGACCAGAAGGTGATGGTCTCGGTCCGCAACCATGCCGACAAGCCGCTTCAAGTCACCCTCGTCTGCGGAAAACCCTCGACGGCGGACCTGCTCGTCAGCTTCGTCGGCGAAGGGTCCGAGGACCGGCCGGTGGAGCTCGGCTCCGGGGAAGAGCGGGAGTTCACGCTCGTCTTCAGCGCCCAGGACGCCGTCCACCCGCTTTTCCGTGTTCCGCTGCGCATTTCTTCCGGCGACGCCTTCTCCGACGAGACCGAGATCGAGGTCAACGTCCACCTCCCCGAGGTGAAGCTGGAGTGGGAAGGGGCCGGCCTCTCCGAGCGCGGGTACGGCCTGCGCCTCCGCCTCACGAACAAGGGAGACGGCCTGACGGACCTGGCCGTCCGCTGCGACGGGGACGACCTGACCGTGTCGCCGGCGGTCGAGCACGGCATTTTTCCCGCGGGCGCCGCCATGGAATTCGTGGTCCTTCCGCATCTGCGCGAGGGTTTCCGGCGCGCCGAGGGGACCGTGACGGCGGGGGCGGTGGGCAAGGAAGCGTCGCACAAGGTGAGCGTGGCGCTGAAGGACGGCGAGCAGGTCTACCGGGTCTGGGTGACGCCGGGCGGCGCCGGCATGGACCCCGACCAGGCCGACCTGATGCGGGCGCGCCTGATGTCGGCGGCGTACCTGAGCCCCGCGTACGTGGACTGGTCCAAAGGAAGCGACCCCGCCGACACGAACGGCGACGGCAGCCCGGACCGCTGGACCGTCGTGGACCGGCTCGAACGCATCCGCTGGGTCGGCGACGACACGGACGGAGACGGCAAGGTGGACCAGGCGCGGGGCGACGTCGGCCTCGACGGGCAGTTCGACTGGGCCGGAATCCGCGGGGAAAAAGGCTGGGAGGAGACGAACCTCGCCGACGCCTGGCTGGAAATGGGCTTCCAGCTCCGCGGCCCGGTCGAGTCCTACAAGCCCCACGACGTGGACCTCGTCCTGAACGACAAGCTCGTCGGCAGCCTCAAGAACACCCTCCCGCAGGGCAATTTCCGCTTCCGCATCCCCGCCTCCGCGTTCACATGGGGCGCGGATGGCAGCCCGGAGGGGAACGCGATCGGGATCCGGTCCCGGCACCTGCCGGGCGGACATTACGCGGTGACCAGCGACTTCCGGATGAAGATTCAGCTCACGGGGACCATGGCGTACGTGGTGGCAGGGTCGCCGGAGGAAGCGCAGAAGAAGATCGGGGAGACGCCGGGGCTTTCGACGGAAGGGGCGGACTTCAGCCTGGCGTCGCAGGAAATCGTTCTCGTGGGGCCGTCGCCGCTCAAGGCGGGCGACGTCGTGCGGGTGACGGTGCCGGTCCGCAACCTGGGGGCGCTGGCCGGACACGCGGTGCCCGTCGCGGTCTTCCGCGAGGATCCGGGCTCGCGGCCGATCGAGCTGTCGCGCGCGGTCGTGGACGAAGTGCCGGCAGGGGCCGCCGCGACGGCCGAGATTCCCGTCCGGATGGGCGCGGGGACGTGGAATCTGAAGGTCGTCGTGGACCCCGAGCGCGTGCTTCCCGACCTCGACCGCGACAACGACTCCGGGACGATTCTGGTGAATGTGGCGGGAGCAGTGACGAAGCCCGAGGTGAAGGTGCTGGAGCCGGCGGAAGGGGCGCGGCTCGAGGACACGGTAGCGAAGGTGCGTGCCGAAGTCTCTGGGAGCCGGGCGGACATCCGCGCGGACCGGGGTCCGTGGAAGCCGCTGGTGGTCGCGGGCGGCGCCTGCTCGACGGCGATCCTGCTGCAGCCGGGGCCGCACGCGCTGTCCGTCAGGGTCCTCGATGCGGCGGGCAATCCGGCGGAGGCGACCGTGAACGTGACGGTCGCGGTGGCGACGCCCGAGGCGCGGATCGTCGAACCCGCCGACGGCGCGACGATCGACGCGCGCGCGGTCGAGGTCCGGATCGCCTTTCCCGAAGGCACGGCGCTCGCGTCGGTCCGGGTCAACGGAGGCCCCTGGAAGCGCGCATTTCCGAACGACGGCGTCGCGGCGGCGGAGGTGGAGCTGACCTTCGGCCCGTGCCTGATCGAGGCGATGATCGTGAACGCCCGCGGCGTCCGCGCGATGGCCTCCTGCCGTGTGACGTGCACCAAACAGCGCGAGGAAGGGGACGGTCCGTCCGGCCCCGGGACGGGGACCGGCGACGGGGACGTCGATGTCGACGGCTTCGGGCCCGTGGACGAATTCGGGAACGACGGCGCCCCCACCGCCGACGGCGAAGGCGGGGACGACGAGCCGGAGCCTCCTGCCGACGAGCTCCCTCCGGACGAGGGTCCGCAGCCCCTCGACGACGAAGCGATGAAGGGGCTCGACGAAGAAGAGCAGGCGGAGGACACCGACGACGAGACGCTCGATCCCGAGGACTGGCTGACCGGGGACGGAGCGGAGGATCCCGAAGACGAGGAGCCCGAGGACTTCTCCGACGACGAGGATGACAGCGAACTCCCCGGAGACGTGGACGAATTCGAGCACCCGGACGGAGATCTCGCCCCGGAGGAAGCTGAAGCTCCTCCCGAAGAGGCCGGCGAATCTCCCTCGTCTTCCGGACCTCCCGCGGGCGGCAACTCCGTCGCCGTCCAGCAGCGCCAGACCGACTGGTACTGCACGAACCGTCCCAACATCAACGCGCGGTTCCAGCTCCCGGCCTGGCTCAAGAAGCTGAAACTCGACAAGCCCGGCACCCCCGAATACGACGCGGCCGTGAAAAACCTGCTCGAGAAATACCGGAAATCGGGAATCGACACTTCCGCGCTGGAGAAGTTCCAGCAGGCCCTGCGGCGCAGGGCCGGATCCCTGCAGATGCCCGACGAGCTGCCGGGCTTCTTCGAGTCGCTCGGCCTTGCCGGCCCCAAACCGAAGAACGAGGCCGAACTCAAAGAGATGCGTGAGAAGGTGCTCGCAGGCGTGGACTCGTGGTACCTCCGCCTGCTCTCCTCCGGAGACCCCAAACTCATCGCCGAGGGCCTGAAAGCCCGCGGCGAGGCCATCGGCCAGTTCGACAGGGCCATGCAGGATTCCGCCGAGGCCGCCATCTCCGAGATCAAGGGCAACCAGAAGCTCGTCGAAGACGTGCTGTCGGCCGTGCCCCACACGAACCTCGCCATGTTCGTCGCCACGTGGAACGAAAAGGAAAGCCTGTCGGGCGAGGAAATCACAAAGGTCGGCCGCTTCGTGAACGGCGTCTTCGCCCTGGGCTGGGGCGTCGGGAAACTCTTCCAGAACCCGCTCGTCCGCGGCGGACTCAGCTCGATCGGAAACAAGTCCCTCGTCATGGGCCAGCGGGCCCTCTCACGTCTGGCGGCGCGGCTGAAACTGCCCGAGGGGAAACTCCGGGACAGCCTCACCTTGCTGAGAAAAGGGCTCGAGAACCTCCGGGGCCGCATCAACGGCGGACTCGAGGGACGCCTCGCGAAGGCGGCCAGCGGTTTCGCGAAGTCGCCCGCCGGGCAGGCGGCGAAGCGCGCGGCGCAGCAGGACGCGGCCCACGCGGAGCGACTCCTTCACCGCATCGCGCAGGCGAACGCGGCCGGCGACAAGCGCCTCTACCGCCAGCTCGTCCTCCAGCTCCAGACGAACAAGACCGCGCAGGCCCTTCTCAATTCGGCCAAGTACGCGCCGAGATTCCGCTCGATGCTCGACAAGACTCACCGGGCGTTCGGGCGGCTGACGGACCGCGAGGTCACGCGCCAGGTGCTGGTCGCGGCGCGGAACGGCCAGGGGGAAGCGGGGGCCGCGTTGCAGCGCATCCTGAGGCGAAACCCGGGGATGAAGGCCGGGGACGTGATGCTCCGGGCGCGCACGGTGACGGGCGTCAAGGCCGGCATGTACGGGCGCGACCGCGACGTCGTGTACCAGTGGGTGACCCGCGACGGACGGGTGCTCGGGGACGTGCACCACGGGATCACGGGCCCGGTCTACGACGCGTCGCTCCGCAGGCTGACCGGGCGCACCGCCCAGGAGCTCGACCACCTCGTGACCAGCCGCTGGCACCCCGAGGCGTATAACCCGGGCCGCTTCCGCGACCCCCGCAACGCCGAGAAGGTCATCTCGGAGATCATCAGCGGCAAGCGCGCGGGTCACCTCGCGCGGCCGCAGGACCTCCGGGACACCGTGATTCACAAGGGCCGGCACTGGTTCGGGCAGGCGGCGGCCGGCGGGGCTCAGGGGAACCGGGCGATGGGCGAGGGAATGCGCCAGGCGATCAAGGACTACGAGCGCCACGTCGCCGGCTACCTGAAAAACCGCGGCCTCGACGCCGCAAAGGCACTTCCTCCGCGCCTCAAAAACGGCCTCGACGTCTTCCGGAAGGTCCAGGACGGGCTTCTCGACGGATCCTGCACGGTGGAGCAGGCGCAGGTGATGCTCAGGGCGCTGGGCCGCGCCGGGCGCTCGAAGACCCCCGTGACGCCGCAGACGATCGTGGACGACCTGGGACACTACGTTGAATTCATCAACAAGTGGGGGCTTCACGCCGGAAACTAAGCGGGTCCGGCTCCTCCGGCGTGCCGGCTCCGAAGAAGGTCGCCAGCCCTTCCGCCAGCCACGCGGCTCTGGATTCGCCGCCGGTACCGGCGCTGGACATCGAGCCGCAGGCGAGAAAGGAAGGACCGCGGAACGCCGGCTGGAACGCGCTCGTCGTGCTTCCGCCGCACACCGAGCAACTGAAGACGGGCAAGGCGGCCGTGGGGCTTCCGGTTTGGCACCTTCCGGAGTGCGTTGCACGCTCCCTGGAGGCGTCGATCCTCGGCACGATGGAAAAAATGCCGCTGAACATGAAGACCGCCGACGTGTGGACGGGATGGTTCGACGGGCTGGCGGGGCTGAAATAGGTAATCGTCGTGAAGGCGCTCGCCTGGACGCCGCCCCGTGCGTCCGGCAAAACGCTCTCGCCGGGCTCGTTCGGCGGCGAGGCCCGCGTCTATCGGCTTTCGGACACGGCGTACCTCGGAGGATTCGCGTTTTCCGCGCAGCAGGACAGCAATGCCGTGACCGCATTCGCCGGCCGGGAACAGTCGTACGTCGAGATGGACTTCGACAATTGCGTGCGCGCCGCGTTCGCCGCGGAGATCCGAAAGCCCTTCCCCGACGCCCAGACCGAAATCCGGTGACCCACCCGATCGACTTCCACGATATCGGCGGAGCCGCGATTCCCGCGAGCAAAGATGGGCGGCTCCCTCCTGGGCGAACTTCGCGAGTGGGAAGGGGGGCGAGCTGTATGATCACCGCATCCGATGCCCCGCAAGCCCCGCCGTCCTGAGTGAGCCGCATGTTCGCAGAATCCGCGTACATCTTCCGCCACGCCTTGCTCCGCGACGCCGCGTATCAGCTTCAACTTCCCCGTGACCGCGCGCGGCTGCACCGGATCGCGTTTGCGCTGATCGAAGGAGCGGCGGGAGATCGCGCGCCGGCGCCGCCGGCCTTCGACGAACCCTGGGCGCCAATTCCGCCCCACGGAACCGACGCGGTCGCCGAGGAACTGGCCGGACACGCGGCCCACGCGGGCATGGCCTCTGAACGGAAGCTGTACATGGGCCGCGCGGCAATCCGGGCAGGTCTGCAGTTCCGGAACCTGGCCGCGGAGAGCCTCTGGCGGGACCATGCCGCCGCCTCGACCGGCGCCGAGCGGGGCGAATCTCTCCGGCGCGCCGGCCTCGCGGCCCTCGTCGCAGGCCGCACCTCCGCGGCCGAACCTCTTCTCGACGCCGCGACGGCGCGGCGATCCTGCGCGAGCTCCGCGACGTTCCGGCGCTGAGGCAGGTGACGGCCCGGGTGAAGAAAACGTGTGAGCAGGCCGGGGTGGCGGCGGAGGAGATCTTGTTGTGAACCCCGCGGCGGCTCGCCACGGTCGCGGCTCCCCATGTCTCCGCGTCGACGCCCTTGTTCGCGCTTGCTTGAGCCCTTCCAAAGGTCCAGAGTGGCCGTTCGTGAGACGCTCCCACCCCGCAGGCCCCGTCGACCCGCGCGGATCGCCCCCCGGTGGACGATCCGGGCAGGTGCATGGCGAAGGCCCGGCGACCGGCGGCATCGAGGCATGAAGCACGTCCCCCTGATCCTGTCCCTCGCTTCGCTGGCGGTCTGCGCCGCGCTGTTCATCCAGGTGCGCGCGCTCCGGAATGAGCAGGCGAGCCGGCCGGCCGCGGAGCCGCGCGCGCGGGAAGAGGCCGCGGCGGACGCGCCGCGGAAGGACGCACCGGAAGACCGCGCGCTGGAGGACAAGCTCGACGCGCAGGCGGCGTCGATCCGCGCGATGCAGGAGGAGTTCGCTTCCCTCCAGGAGAAACTCAAGGGACTGAAGGTCTCGCGGAAGCCCGCGGGGATGCCGGCCGGAGGCGAAGAGGCGCGCCGGCGCGAGCCGCTCCAGGTCGGCCAGGAGCCCTCGAAGGAGATGCTGGAGGCGCTGGGGCTGGACGCGCTGGGCGAGGCGGCGCTCAGGCAGGCGCTGAAGGACGAAGAGGCGCGGATCATCGACGGTCTGCGCAAGTGCTACCTGGAGATGGTCGATCCCGCGGACCACCGGCTCGAAGACCGCTCCGGGCAGGAGATGATCATGGCGCTTGCCAACAAGCTGAAGCCCGAGATGGCCGAGGTCGATAACCTGCCCGACGAGTCCAGGGAGAGGCTCAACCGCCAGGAGATCTCCATCGAGGAGCTTCTCGGCGAGGCCAACCGCATTTCCCGCGTCGCGCGCATGCTCCACGCCGCGCGCGTCGCAACGTACGACGATCTCGCCCGGCGTCTCACGCCGGAGCAGATCGCAGCCCTCAGGAAGAACGACCTCCCCGAGGGGACGTTCAAGTGGCCCAACGACGTGGACCTCGAAATCGGGCCCGCGCCGCCGGATTTGAAGAGGTAAGCCCGCTCCGCATCGCCCCCCCGGAGGGCGATCCGGGCAGGTCCAGGGCGAAAACCGCGCGGCCGGCGGTGCGGAGGGCGGTGTTGAAGTTACCATTGTTTGGCGAAGGGGAGATGGCATGCAGGACAGCGGGACAGGGAATGAGAAGTCGGTGGCCGATCGCCTCGCGGACGCCTTCCATCGCCGGGACATGGAGGCGATGGCGGCTCTCCTCGCGGAATCCGCCACGGCGCAGGTCCTCGGCTCCCCATTCCCGGAAGAATCGGGCGCCGCTTCCATCGCGAAGACGTCGTTTCCTTACCTGCTTGACGACGCGCACGAGCCGCTCTTCGCGGAAGCACGGAGCCTGAAAAACGAGGAATGCGTCCTGCTCCGTCGAAAACGGGATGGCGCCCTGGATGTCCTTCTCCGGCTCCGGCTCGACGCGGGGCGGATCGCGCGAATCGAGTACCTGGTCACGGGATTCCGCCGCGAGGACATGCTCGCGCTCGTGGAATCGCTGGGAATCCTGGTCGCCGCACCGCAACCATGAACCGGTAGAATCCCTGCATGAGATTCCCCGCCGCTCTTCTCCTCGCCCTCGCTCTCTCCGCCTGCGACTCCAGGACCCCCGGCGGTTCTTCCGCGACGGGTGGAAGCCCCTCCCCCTCCCCGGCCATGGAGGCCACCCTGGAAATCCCGGAGGGGGCCTTCGACGGGCCGGCGGCCGTGACCGCGACGTCGAGCGAGCCCGTGAAAATCCCGGGGCGCGTCGCGGTCGGCCGCCTGTGGGACGTGCGCGTGAACGGCGCGGAGCACGCGGAATTCCGGCAGCCGGTCCTGATCCGCGTGCCGTACGACGTTTCAAAGGTCCCCCCGGGCATGCGCGTCCTCCTCATGACGGACGTCGGGGGCCGCTGGAGACCGCTGGCTTCTTCGCGCACCGACGCGGCGGCGGGATGCGTGACGGCGGCGGTGACGCACCTGTCGGGTCACCAGCCCGTCCTGATGGACGAGGACATCCGGCTCGTGGCGCGCTGGTACGGACAGCACACCAATACGCTCGATCGATTCCCGGGAATCTTCGGCCCGCCCAACGGAACCGACAGCGGTTCCCAGATCCGCCGGACCCTGTTCATCGTGGCGCGCGAGGATGTCCTCCTGTACCCGACGGGCGGCGAGGCGAGACGCTTCGTTGTCGAGAGCGCGGGCGTGAGCATCAAACTCAACAAGGTGACCGGCATCACCAAGGACAAGCGCAAGCTGATCTTCCGCGACGCGATGAACGAGTCCGTGTCGATGTCGGAGGAAGAGCTGACCCGGCACGACGCGGAGTTCGACGGGAAGATCGATGCGGAGGCCGCGAAGCTGGAAGAGCTGGAACTGGAGCTCGCGCGGGCTGTCGCGGCGCAGGCGGGGGCCGCGGACCCGAAGGAGGCGGCGGCGCTCGTGAAGGACCTGCAGGAGCGGGTGTCGGCCCAGAAAATGCAGGTGCGGACGATGGAATTCAACAGCGTTTTCTCCGATTGCAGGCTGACCGCGAGCCTCCAGAACGGTACCTGGTACGTCTCGGCGAACGTCGCCGACGACCGCTTCAAGTACACGCATCGCGCCTACGAAGTCGGCTTCAATCTCCAGGGCGGGGGCATGCCGTGGGAGCAGGGAGGCCCCCGGGTCGAGGACATCTCGCTGGGGCAGAGTTTCGACGCGGAGGGCAATGCGGGGGGACGGATTCAGAAGAACGCGGAGTACAGCGGCTCCCATGGGAACAGCGTCGAAACCACGACGTTCACGCGCGTGATGGCGGACTCGCCGGGCCCCGCGCGGGAGATTCGCATCGCGGGAAACGTGCTCCACAGGATCCACGTGCCGAAGGACGCCGACAACGACAACTGGATCGGCGCTTCCCCCGGCCAGACCTGGCAGGACCTGGGCGCGCTGGCGATCCCGGTCGCCGGAAAGTGCCTGCTGGAGGCGTTCCTGGTCGATCCCGGCGACGGACTCGAGACGCCGGTGAACTCGTGCGTGACGGCGGACGACGGGACATTCGACTTCAAGGTGCCGCTGGCGCCGCTCAAGACGCTGCGCCTCCGTCTCACCTGGGAAAACCGCGACGCGCAGATCAAGGAGCGGTGCGATCTCGACGTCTCGCTCGGACAGGCGGTCACGGCGGCGGAGTCGATTCCGGGGACGGGAAGCGCCCCGGTCGGCGGCATCCCGCGAAAGACGAAGGCCTGGCTCCGCTACCGGAAGGCGCCGCTCGAGTTCGATCTCGGCGCGGAGGACCGCGGCGCCTCCGTGACGAAGGACCCGCACGGCGCCGTGACGCTCGAATTCCGCGAACTCAATTCGCTTCTCGTCAACTCCTTCGTGCGCAAGGCGAACCACCTGAACCAGAATCAGAACACGTTCTTCGTGCGAGTGAACCCGCGCATCGACGAGGCCCTCGCCCGGTGCCCCGCGACGCTTCGGGAGGAAGTGAATGCGCGCCTCGCGATGGACGTGACCGACGGGACGACCGCGGCGACGTTCGCTGGGAATGAAGTCTGCTATCCCTCCAGCACGCTGATGGCGCTCGACTCACTGGGCCTCGAGACGATCGTCCTGGACGCCGCGGGGAAAACCGACCAGCTGGGCGACCTGGCGCAGGCCGTCTACGACAAGGCGGTGGAGCTGCTCGAGAGCACGAACGCGGATCTGAAGGTCACCTGGATCGACGTGCCGGTGACGCAGGCGGATGCGGACCGGCTCGATCGACTGGTGGCGACGGGCCAGACGGCGGAAGCGAAACGGCTCCGGGACCAGATTCAGAAAACATGGCCGTACGGGCCGGACGAGGGACGCAGCAAGCACTGGCTGCTGACGGTGCAGGCGCCTTCAGGCAACCGGCCGTGGCAGGTTGCGAAGTGGATGAACGCCGCGCTCCGGGACCGGTATCCGGGAATCTCTTCGGAGATGGCCGTAAACGGGGCGCTGGATCCCTTTTCGGATCGCGGCGCGGGCGACCAACTGATCTCGAATCTCGGCAAGGGCGGCTCCGGCGTGGTCAGCATCTCGCACCTGAGCGGCAGGCACGACGATCCGGACAAGGATGGTATCAGGCAGTTCATCTCGGAGACGGGCGGCCACCTCCTCTGTCACCTTGGCGTCGTGATGAGGTCCGACGGAACGATCGCGCGCGTCGTCGTACACGATCCGTACGGCGATCTCACCCGCAATCCGGACTACAACGGCTACTACGACACGCGCGACTGGAACCCGGGCCCGCCCGACGACGTCCAGGACGTCGACAAGACCGGCCACTTCGGCGGATGGGCGCCCTACGGCCCGGCGCCCAATCCCGTCTGCGCGTTCGGCGACACGATCGCCGGTAAGTACATCGTCTTCATGCGCGCCTCCTCGGCCGCCCCGACGCCCGCATCGGTCCGCGAGAGGCTCGTGCCGGGCGTCAGGTGACGCCGGGCACGACGATGCGCCTCATGAACGGCCGAAGGAGATCTCCCGCGATGAGACGTTGCCTCCTCCCCAGCTGCAGTCCAACGTCAACGCCTTCGTCGGGATTTCCGTGAAATCCGGGTTTTTCCCGATCACGCGGGCGCCCGGCGGCATCAGTATGATGATGAACACGATGACGCTCCCCAAGGCCGACCTGCGCGCAGTCCTCCGCGACCACGCCGCAAACGTCTACCACGCCGCCCTTGCCGTTCTCCGGGACCCCGGCGCCGCCGAGGGTGCCGCCCAGGACGTCTTCATACGCCTGTTCGAACACCCCCGCCTCCTCGACGGCGAAGCGGGCATCGAGCGCCTCCGGTTCCGGATCCTGCGGAACGGCGAGCTGCTGACGCTCGAGATGACGCCCTGATCGTTCGACCTTTCCGTGCCGCACCGCGACTCTTCCCTCCCGGCCCGGTCTATCGCCGCCCCGTCTCGTTCTCGAACGACAGCAGGATGAGGGGCGACGTCGAGACTCCGACCTGGATGGCGCTGGCGTAGAAGGTCAGGGTCTTCACGCCCGCGGGGCCCATGTCGACGTCGAGGCGGAGGCCGTCGAAGGAAGCGCCCTGGGTGAGGGTGCGGAGGAGGGCGTCGCGGAGGGCGGGGATTTCGGTCGGGAACAGGTCGAAGACGAGCCTGCCGATGAGGGCGGGGACGGTGGTGCCGAGGAACTGCGCGAGGGAGCGGTTGGCATTCCGGATGCGCAGGCTCGAGTCGAGGAACAGGATCGGCTGGCGGACGGTTTCGGCCATGGTCTCGGCGTAGTCGCGGGCGAGCTGGACTTCGGCCAGGCTCTTCTTCATCGTGTCGATGTCGAAGAACACCATCACGACGCCGTCGATCCTGTTGCCGCGCGTCCTGTAGGGGCGGACGGTCATCTGGTACCACCGGCCGCCGTGGTCCCTGATTTCGCGCTCGACGGTCGCGACGCGCTCGATCGCGTCGGTGAGCATGTGGTCGAGGTCGGGGAGTTCGATCTTCGGCCGGATGTCGAGAATCGAACGGCCGACGTCCGTCGGAACGACGTTGAAGATACGGTCGACCACGGGAGTGAAGCGCCGGATGCGGAGGTCGCCGGCGAGGAGGAGGATCGGGACGTTGACGGAGCTGAGGACGTTGGTGATGTCGTCGTTGACCTGCGTCAGCTCCTGGTTGCGGACCTGGAGCTCCTCGTTGAGCGTCGTGAGCTCCTCGTTGGCGGACTGGAGCTCCTCCTTCGCCGTCTCGAGCTCCTCGTTCGTGCTCTGGAGTTCTTCGTTGCTCGAGAGAATCTCCTCGTGGGCGCTCTTGTACTCCTCGTTCGCCGCGTCGTGCTCCTCGACCGTGAGCTGCAGGCTCTCGCGCGTCGCGGCGAGCTCCTGCTGCAGCTTCGCCACCAGCTTCTCGAGCGACCTCGCGTTCCGCGGCGCGCGCTTTCCACCCGCCGCCGCCGGCGCCGGGCGCTCGAAAAGAACGAGGTACGCGGTCTCGGCGCCGATTCCCTGCGCGATCGGCACGACTTCGATCTCGATGTCGGTCACGTGGTCGCCGTGGCGGAAATGGACGCGGCCGGAGCGGACGCTTTCGCGGGTCTTCTTCGATTCGTGAAGGGCGAGGCGGACGTCCTGGGCGATGCTTTCGTGGCACATCTTGAGGAGACTCAGGGTGGCCTTGCCGGGCGCCGGCGCGACGAAAGGGGCGACCTGGCCGCGGAACTGCAGGATCTCGAAGTCGGCGTCGACGAGGACGGCGGGGGGCGAGAAGCGCGCGAGGATGACCCTGTCGACGTCCTGGAGGACGAGGTCCGGCGACCTGCCGATCGGGGGCTTCGGAGACTCGGGCGCCTGAATCTCGACCCGGACGCGCGGCTCGTGCCGCGCCGGGACGGTGACGGCCGCCTCTTTCCGGACATAGACACGGCAGTGCTTGTCCAGCGTCGAAAAGAGGTGCGTGCCGGCGCCGATGGACTCCGACGACCCGAGTATCAGGAAGCCCGACGGCTTGAGCGCGTAGTGGAACATCGGGATCACGCGCTTCTGAAGCGGCGGCGCCAGGTAGATGAGGAGGTTGCGGCAGCTGATCAGGTCGAGGCGCGAGAAGGGCGGGTCGCGGGTGATGTCGTGGCGCGCCAGCACGCAGAGATCGCGGATGGACTTGGAGATCTGGAAGGAGCCGTCGACGGTCGTGAAGAACGAGCGGAGGCGCGCGGCGGAGACGTCGTTGGCGATGGTGGCCGGGTAGATGCCGGAGCGCGCGCGGACGATCGCCCGCTCGCTCAGGTCGGTGCCGAAGATCTGGATGCGGCCCGCGGCGCCCTCTTCGCCCAGGGCCTCCACGAAGCAGATCGCCACGGAGTACATCTCCTCGCCCGTCGCGCAGCCGGGGACCCAGATGCGAAGGGGTTCGTTTCCCTTGCGGCGCTTGAGCAGCGCCGGGACGACCCGCCTGCGCAGGAACTCGAACGAATCGGGCTCGCGGAAGAAGCTCGTGACGTTGATCAGCAGGTCCTCGTACAGCGCATCGGCCTCGCCGCGGTCCTTCTCGAGGATCGCCAGGTAGTCCTTTCCCTCGGTCAGGCGGTGAACCGCCATCCGCCGCGCGGTGCGCCGCCGGATCGTCGGCAGCTTGTAGCCGCGGAAGTCGACCCCCGTCCGCTTATGGAGAATCGCGAGGATCGGCTCGAGCGAGCCGTCGGCAGGACCGGCCTCCTCGGCGTCCGTCTGTTCGAGCGAACAGCCCCACAGCGGTCCGGAAATCCGGGCGATGCGCTCGAGCTCCTCCGCGATCCGCGCCGGCGGCAGGATGAAATCCACGCATCCCGAACCCGCGGCGGCGTGCGGCATCCCCGGGAACTTCGCCGTCGCCTCTTCCTGCGCAAACGTCATCCCCCCCGCCGCCTTGATCGCCTGGAGACCGTGCGTCCCGTCGGTCGCCGTGCCGGACAGGATCACGCCCACCGCCCGGTCGCCCCGGTCCCGGGCGAGGCTGGTCAGGAAATGGTCGATCGGCATGTGCGGCCCGCGCCGCCGCGGCTGGATCTTCAGCACGCCCTTCGAGATCGTCATCGCCGCCCCCGGCGGGATCACGTAGACGCGGTCCGGCCGCACCCGCACCCCGTCGCGCGCCTCCACGACCGGCGGCCGCGACGAATTCGCCAGGATCTCCGACAGCAGGCTCCCATGCGTCGGGTCCAGGTGCTGAATCAGCACGCACGCAAACCCCGGGTGGCTCGGCAGGTGGCCGAGAAGCGCCCTGAAGGCTTCGAGCCCGCCGGCGGAGGCGCCGATGCCGACGATGGGGAAATCCAGGCGCACCCTGTTTTTGATGCCAATTCTCCTGCAATTCTTGAACCGTCCCCGGGCGCGCGGTGGACGGGACGGAATGCGGTGGCCCAGCGGACGAGGCGGAGCCACAACAAGATTGTCACTGCGCGCCCGTCGCCGCCAGAACTTTTCACTGCGCCCCACGCACGCATCAGGAGTTCCCCGATGGCGGAGGAGCGTGGTCAGGGAGCGCAGGAGATTCTCCCTGGAGGGCAGCCGAAGTCGTGGATCCGCGACTTCGCGGGCAGCTTGCGGACGGTCTCGGTCTCCAGGGTCGCCCCTTCCAGAATCCTGATTTCAATCGCGCCCTCCTCGCGGTGCGGGAACGCGACGCGCTTGCCCGCGGGGTCCGGCACCAGCCAGAACGCGAGCCTCACGCCCTCCACCGCCGCGGGCGCGTCTTTCGTCCTGGCGAAGAGCGGGCCGCTCTGCGCGCCGCCGGCGAGCTCTTCCTTCGAGATCTGGGGCTTCGAGAGGAGCTTGCCTTCGGCAGACAGGACGAGCACGCCGGGCGTGCCCGCCTGGTTCCATGCTTCGGAAGCGCTGCGAGGTCACCCATGATCGGAGATCACCCTCACCCCACAGCCCCGGGGCGTTTGTTAGGATCCGAATCGCTCCATTGGAGGCGAAGGCGTGTCCCTCGAAACGGATCTGACGTTCGGCCTGCTCGCCCTTCAGATGGGATTCGTCACGAAGGAGAAGTTCCTCGAAAGCGCCTCCCTCTGGTTCAACGACCTCGACGTGTCGAGGGTCGTACCCGATCATCGCGTGCGCGGCCTCGATGCCGTGCTCCGCGAATCGGGATTCCTGTCGCCGGAGGGATGGGAGACCGTCGGGACCGTGCTCGAAGCGCAGGGATCGGAGCCTCCGGCGGTGGATTCGCAGGTACGCGAGGCTCTCCTCGAGCTGAGTCCGCCTTCGGCGATCCGGGAATGGCTGTTCGCCCTTCCGGCGAGAAAGGGCACGATTCCCGCGTTCCGACCGGAGCCGAGCGAACATCGTTACCAGCTCCGGGAAGAAATCGCCCGGGGCGGGCTGGGAAGAGTCGTCGAGGCGATCGACCGGACTCTGGAGCGCGAGGTTGCGATCAAGCTCGTCCTTGAAGAAGCCGCTCCGGATCTCAAGGAGCGATTCGTCCGGGAGGCGCGGCTCGCGGCCCGCCTGGATCACCCGAATATCGTTCCGATATTCGATTTCGGCGAGACGGCTGCGACCGACGGCGGGAAACAGTTGTTCCTCTGCATGAAACGCATCCGGGGGCAGAATCTCGGACAGGTGATACGCCGGATCTCCGAGGGCGACGCGGTCCAGGGGGGGCGGTTCTCCCGGGCGCGACTGCTGCGCATTCTCCAGGACGTCTGCCTGGGGATCGCGTTCGCGCACTCCAAAGGCGTCGTGCACCGCGACCTCAAACCCTCCAACGTGATGATCGGCGATTTCGGCGAGACGCTGATCGTGGACTGGGGGCTGGCGAAGCTCGTGGGCGAGGCGGCGGAGGGGGGCGGAAGTCCCGAGTCGACGCCGTCCCGGGGCTCCCCCGAGATGACGATGGAAGGAGACGTCGTCGGAACACCGGCCTACATGCCGCCGGAACAGGCGGCGGGGCGGCGCGCGGAGGTGGACCATCGGAGCGACATCTTCGCGCTCGGTGGAATCCTGTACGCCATCCTGACCCACCGGCCTCCCTTCGAAGGAGGGTCGCACCAGGATGTCCTCCAGAAAGTCATGAACTGCCGGATCGACCCGCCCTCGATCCGGGTGCGGGCCATCGAGGTCGCCGGCATTCCGCAGACCGGTGGCCCCGGAGACGCGATTCCGGGCAGGAACTTCCTCGAATCCGTTCCTCCCGAGCTGGACGCGATCTGCCTCAAAGCCATGGCGTTCCGAAGAGAGGACCGCTTCCAGTCCGCGACCGAGATGCACGATGAAATCCAGCTCTTCCTGGAAGGGGTGAAGGAGCTCGAGCGCCGGCGCAACGAGGCTCGGGAGCACGTCGAGGCGGGAAGGAGGCGGTTTGCGGATTTCTGCGCCCTGAAGGACGATATCGAGGCCCAGGAACGAGTCGTGGCCGACCTCGCGCTGAAGATTCCGTCGCATCAGCCGATCGACGCAAAACGCCCCCTGTGGGAGGCCGAGGCGCGGTTGCGGTCGCTTCGTGAAAACCGGATCCGCTCGTTTTCCGAAGCCAGCGCGGAGTTCGGGCAGGCGCTCGCCGCGGATGCCGCGTGCAGCGAGGCTGCGGACGGCAAGTGCGACTTGTTCATGGACCAGTTTCTTACGGCGGAGCGCAAGCGCGACTCCGAGGAGATGCTGCTTCACAGCGCGACCCTGTCGCAGTTCGACCGCGGGGGGAAGTATCGAGCGCGGCTCGAGGCCCCGGGAAAGCTGTCGATCCGCACCTGGGCATTCGCGTGCGACTGCCTCAAGCCCCGCCCGCATTCCGGCTGGCGCGTGGAGATCGAGCCGCGATGCACGATCCCGTGGCGCGACGGCCGTCCCCGGCCGGATCTTCCTCTGACCGACGGCGACTTTCCCGTTCCCGCGGTGACGTCGTTCCCCGAGGGCGTCCGCTGGGGGCACGCCCCGGATTGCCGGCGCCTCGAGCGCAGGGAGGTGGAGGTGAGCGTCGCGAGATACGAGGAGCGTGACAAGCGTCTCGTGCTGGGCCCCGAACGGCTCCTGGGACTCACGCCGCTCGCCGGTGTGGAACTTCCGCAGGGGTCGTGGCGGTGCGTTCTCCGGGTTCCCGGCTCCGGATTCGCCGACGTGCTCCTCCCGGTCCGGATCGACCGCGGGGGCCACTGGTCTCAGGACGTCACCCTGATCCGGTCCTCCGATATTCCCGAAGGTTTCTGCTACGTCCCCGGAGGGCCGTTCCTCCACGGCGGCGCGTGGGCCGGTGGACCTCGGGAGAAGACCGTCGTGACCGAAGATCTGCTCGTCGCGAAGTTCCCTTCTACCTGCGCCGAGTACCTCGAATTCCTGAACGACCTGTGCTCGGTCGGAGGAGGTGAAGAAGCGCGGAAGCGGCAGCCGCGCGAAGGCGACAAGCGGTACTGGCGGGAAGTCGCGGGTGGATTCCGGTTTCCGACGGCCGCGGAGGACCCCGAAATGAAGTGGGCCCCGGATTGGCCCGTATTTTCCATCAACTGGTTCGACGCGGTCGCCTTCGCGGCCTGGAAATCGAAACGGGACGGCGTGAGTTATCGGCTGCTTCATGAGGTGGAATTCCAGAAGGTGGTCCGTGGCGTCGACGGGCGAGTCTTTTCATTCGGCGATACGTACGACGGGTGCTACGCGCACAAGTGCTTCTCCCTTCCGGGAGGCATGCGACCACTCCCCGTCGGCTCGTTTCCCGTCGACGAGTCGCCTTTCGGTGTGCGCGACGTTTCCGGGGGCATGGCGACCTGGTGCTGGAATACCGGCAACGGCCCGTATCGGGGTTTCTACAGCGTGTGCGGTGGCGCCTGGAGCTATGGACCCCTCCTGGGACGGGCCGCCGGGGTCCAGGCGTTTTTCCCGGAGACCTCCTACCTCGCGTTCGGAATCCGCCTGGCACTGACGGCCTCCGGCGGGTCGTGACCCCGGCCCGGCCTAATTATCCTTGAGGCGAACGACCGTCCTGGGCGGAGACTTGAGCCTCAACCCGTTCCAGCTGAGTTCGCCGCCGACCGATCGCGTCCCATCCATGAAATCCGTCGGCTCCCAGGGCTGCTGCTTGTTCCCCGCGGGGTCGGACCACTTCCAGTTTGGGTTGGGATGGGCGACCCCCGGGAACCGCTTCTGGACGACCCTCCAGCAGTCCCAGCCCTCGGTGCCGGGTGTGTAGATGTAGTCCTTCTTGCCGCCCTCGACATGGCCCCTGCCGTCGCACAATTGCTGGACGTTCGGCGCGGCGGCCATCACGCACTGGCACACCGACTCCTTGTCGTATTCGTCGTTCAGCCCGAAGATGCCGTGGAAGACCTCGTGACAAAGGACGCTCACCGCGATCCGGCCCGCCGCGGTCACGTACCAGCCCGGCGTCCCCGCCTCGGGACACCAGGCGAGCTTCCCGGTGAATCCGTCGGCGCTTTCGATACCCTTCCAGTCCAGCTTGCCCTTCATGATCAGGATCTTCCCCGAGGACGACTTGTCCCGGATCTCGCAGTCCGCGACGAAAAACTGCCCTTCCGTGATGACGAAGATGTACTCCGAGAGCTCCTGGATCTTCCCGGCCCACTCGTCCAGGAACGCCTTGTCGGCGTCGTCTTCGATCGCGACCGTCAGGTGAAGCGCCCGGCCGGGCTTGTCGAGCTCCGCCGTGAATTTCGCCATCCTGGCCTCCTGGGCGCCGCGGATCCGGCCCAGGCCGGTCTTCGCCGCCGCGTTCCCGGGTTCCCCCTTCAGGATCTTCCCGTAGTTCTCCCCCGCCTGTTTCTCAAGCCCGCTCTGCTCGCACCACCGGGCCAGGTCGAGGAGCGCCTCCGCGGATTCCGCCCCGCCGAGTTCCGTCGTCCTGAGCTCGTACGCCTTCGAGCGCTCCTGTTCGGCGGCCTCCGGAAGCGCCAGCGCCTGCTCGCACCACGCCGCCAGCTTGAGATGCTCGCCGATCGCGTCGCGGATCCTGCCATCGGCGACTCCCTTTTCGATCGCCTGCACGCGCAGCTCCACCGCGGCCTTGAATTGCTCGTCCCCTTTGTCCGGAAGCCCCTGGGAATGGCACCACTTCCCGAGCTGCACGCGCGCCTCCCACGTCTCCGTGGTCTTGAGCGCTTCAACCTTCTTCTCCCAGACCTTGAGCGATTCCGCGCGCCTCTCCCAGCTCGTGGGACCCTTCGTGACGGCGAGCTGGTTTCCCTTTTTCCGAGCGATGTCCTCGCCCTTGATCTGGCGGATCGTCCCCTGCCCGTCGATCTCGACGACGAGGCGGAAGCGGGTCTTGTCCTTCGGATCGGGGTATTCGCAGTCCTTGATCCTGCACTCAAGAACCGTCCCATCCCTGAGGATGACGGTGTCGGAAGGTGCGTGCGCCGCCGTCATCGCCAGGATGCAGGCGGTCCATGCGGCACGTCCGAACCGGCGTCTCACCTCGACCTCCCCGCGCAGCCCCCACGATCTTCCTACGTCGCCGCGATTCGGGATCTTCCCGGTTTCATGCTCTTCCCGCGTCGGGAACGGGAGGCGGAATCCGCGGCCCGAAGGACGATCTCCGACACCCCGGGAGGGCGCCCGGAGCGCGGGCGCCAGTCCCGGAGGCGGGGGCGGCTTCGAACTTCCCGATCCAGCTGAGCAATTTCCGCATCGCTACTTCGTTTTTGTGCAGCATTTACGAATGATGTATGCGCGATTGCTCCAGCGTCTTCCGGGCGAATCCCGCCGGTCGGCTCCTGACTCCGCCCGCCGAATTAATCGGGATTTCGAGAAGAATCCGGCGCTTCGCCCATCTATTCTCAGGAAGCCGGACAGGCGAGGACGAACATGCGCGACGTGACGGAGCTGGTGAAGCGGGCGAGGGGCGGGGACCGGGAAGCGCTGGCGGCGCTGCTGGAAGCGGTGCAGGACGACATCTGGCGCTTCCAGCTCTCCCGTCACCGTTCCGAGGCCGACGCCGAGGACGCCACGCAGGAGACGTTCGTGCGCATGATGTCGTCGCTCGGCGAGTTGCGCGAGCCCGGGGCGTTCCGGGGCTGGTTGTACCGCATCGCGCTCAACGAAGCGCTCGAGACCGGCCGCCGGCGGCGACGCCTGTGGAGGCCGCTTCCGCCCGCATTCGCGTGCGGGTGCTCAACCGGGCCGGCGGCGAGCCGGTCGCGGGCGCCTCGGTCGCGCTGGCGTGGGGCGGCAGACCGTCGCCCGGCGGCGGGACGACGGACGCGCGCGGCGAATGGGCCGCCGATGTCGAGGCGGGCCCCTGGGGAATCTCGGCGGCGGCCCCGGGATTCGTTCCGACTCGCATGGACTGCATGTTCCGGGCGAACCGGGCCCAGATGGACGTCGGGGAGGACGAGGGGGCGCCGGACACGATGCCGATCTACGATGAATTCAGGGTTACGGCGGCTCCGGGAATGGAAACCGCCCGCGACATCCGCGTGTCCCCCGCTGGACGCATGACGTGCCGGGTGGTCAACGCGGCCGGCATTCCGATCGCCGGCGTGTCCGTGGCGCGCGGTCCCCAAACGCTCAGGATCCGCGAATGCACGTTCAGCTTCGACGACGAGGGCTACCTTCCCGGAGAATTCCGGACGGACTCGGAAGGGCGCTTCAACCTCGAAGGGTTCATCCCCGAAGGCACGCTCCGGCTCAGCCTGCGCCATCCGGGACTCGCCCCGCGGGACGTCGACGTGGATCTCGCCGGGAAGGGCGAGCAGACCCTCCGGATGACCGAAGCGCGCCCTCTCGCCGGCAGCGTCACCGACGCGTTCGGCCGGCCCGTGCCGAACGTGCGGTTCCTCTTCCGCACGGACCTGTCCGACGTCGGAGCGAGCCTGAAGGCACTTCCCGGCACCACCGACGAACTGGGGAGGTTCGCGTTCGAGGCGGGAGAAGCCGGGTCCCGGATGCTCGTGGCCTGGGCCCCGGGTCATGTCCCGACGACCTTCGATCTGTCGAAATCCCCGGCCCGGCTGAACATCACGCTTCAGGCGGCTACGGGCAAGCTCCAGGGTCGAGTGCTGTCCGGAAAGGCCGGCGTGCCGCTCGCCGGCGCCCGCGTGACGCTCTCGAGGATGGTCTTCCCGGGCGCGGAAGGCCACGTGGAGCTGGCCTTCTACGAACTTGGCGCCTGGTGGAGGGAGAACGAGGAGATCCGGGGTTACGGGGTGCTTTCCGAGGGGGAAGTGCCGCCGTCGACCGTCACGGCGGAGGACGGGACTTTCACGCTGGAGGGACTTCCTCCCGGAGCCTCGGTCAACGTGAGCCACGAAGGGCATGGGACGCAGGAGATCGTGGTTCCCGCTTCCGGAACGCTCGAAGTCAGGCTCGGGATACTGGGAGGGGAATAGCCGGAGTCGTGGCGCTCGAGATCCAGCGCGCCTGCTCGAACCGCCGCGGGGAGGGCGTGGTCCTCGGGAAATCGGTGGTTCGAAGGCCGCCAGCTGTGCCTGTACGCGGCACTCGATTCGCCGCCGCCCGGAGGCGTAGGATCGCCGGTCGTGAAGCCTTCTCACGCCACCACCCTCAGTCGACCTGTCGCAGCCATGAAGCGTCTCGCGCTTGCACTGGTGATGGCTTCGGCGGGATCCGCGGGCCGGAAGTCTCGCCGGACAAGGGTCGCTTCAAAGTGACCTCGCCCGTCTGTCCCACGTTCCCCGTCACGATCGAGAGCGGCGAAACCACCCTGCGCTGGATGCCCGCGGACCTTCCGATCGTGTTCGGGAAGGCGGCCTATGGAGAGGATGGGGCCCTCCGACTCGATGCGATCCTCGACGACGCGGGGACGGAAATCCCGGTGCGCATGCTGAAGTTCACACTGCTCAACGCGGGGATTTCGGAGGCCGCCCGCAAATCGGGCCGGTTCCTCTTCCGGCTGCTGCCCAAGCGCGGCGGTGCGCCGCAGGAAGTCTGGGACGCCCACCAGGTCGGCCCGCCCGACGCCGAAAGGAACGCAGATTCACACCCGCTGGGTGCAGATGGAGATGACCCGCCTCGCTGTTACAATGCACCCATCATGTTGACGCCCAATCTCCACATTCCCGAAGAAGCCCTCAAGGCGGTTCAGGTCGATCCGGAGGCTGCCGCCGCGGACGTGCGGATCGCGGCCGCGATGAAGCTGTTTGAGCTGGGCCGGATTTCGTCGGGCGCCGCGGCGCTGCTGGCCGGGGTGTCGCGAATCGAGTTCCTGGATCGGCTGGCGGAATTCGGGGTGAACGCATTTGAGATGACCGAGGAGGAACTCGCTTTTGACTGCGGGAATGTCTGAAGTCTTCTGCAATACGTCGCGGCTGATCTACCTGCATCGGCTCGGCCTGCTGGATTTGCTGCGGCAACTTCATGGGAGGGTCGTCATTCCGACCGCGGTGAAGGACGAGATCGCGACGGGAATCCAGCTCAGAAAGGACGTCCCCGTCCTGGCGGACTTGGGTTGGCTTGAGGAACGCCGCGCGCCGCTGCAGGTTGCGCTGGAATTCCCTCCTTCGCTCGGTTCCGGGGAGCGCGAGGCCATCCTGCTTGCCAACGGGGTCTCCGGGAGCGTCGTCCTGCTGGACGACAGGGCCGCGCGGAATTTCGCGACGCGACTCGGGGTGAGACTCTCAGGCACGCTCGCCACCCTGGTGGTCGCGCGCCGCAGAGCGCTCGTCGGCGAGCTCGGCCCGGTTCTGGACATCCTCGTGGAGCGCGGATTTCGCATGAGCCGTGCGCTTCGCGAGATCACTCTCAGGCAGGCCAACACTCCTTCACCCTGATGGCGCGGCGTGATCCGTGCCGACGCAGGAGCGGGGCGAGATCCAGGATGGGGAGGGGGATGAAAGGGGACGCGCGCGGATTGTGCGTCGGCCCCGCCGCGCCGGGTGGCATAGTCGCAGGCGTGCCGAACGCCTCGACGACCCGCCCCAGGCTGATCCTGCTCCCGGGCCTCGACGGCAGCGGGCGCCTGTTTGCGCCGCTGTTGGCCGCTTTGGGGACCGGCATCGAAGCACGCGCGATCGCCTATCCGGCGGACCGGGCGCTCGGCTACGCGGAGCTGGCCGACCTTTTGCGCCCGCAGCTGCCGGCCGATCGGCCGTTCATGCTGCTGGGCGAATCGTTCTCGGGGCCCTTGGCGATCCGGCTTGCGGCGGAGCGGCCGCCGGGACTCGTCGGGCTCGTGCTGTGCTGCACCTTCGCGCGCAATCCGCGCCCCTGGCTCGGCGCGCTCGCGCGGCCGCTCCTCGGCCTGCTGCCGCTTCGTCTTCTGCCGGTTGCGCCGGCGTGCCTCGCGCTGGCGGGCCGCGACTCGAACGCGCATTGGCGCGCCGAGCTGAAAGCCGCGCTCGCGCCGCAATCGAGCGCCGTGCTGCGCGCGCGTCTTCGGGCGGTGCTCGCGGTCGATGTCCGGAGCGAGGCGGCAGCGGTCGAGGTTCCCGTGCTCGCGCTGCGCGCTGCGCGCGACCTCATCGTGCCGCCCGCGGCCAGCCGCGCGCTGATGGAGTGCCTGCCGCGGGCGACGTCGATCGATCTCGAGGGTCCGCACTTCCTGCTGCAGGTCGCGAGCCATGCGGCGGCGGAGGTGGTGGCGAGATTCGTCGCGGATCCGGTGAAATTCGACGGGCCGCAGCGTCGGTCGTAGGTATCCCGGCCGACCGGTCGGCCCGGATCCCTCGGTGTCCCTCGCGGCCGGCGTGAACGCGGCGGCGCGGGCCCTCGGAAATGCGGACGTCGACGCAGGAGTGAGCGGCGCGGGTTTGAATCCGTCACGCGCTTCACTTCTTGACCACGTGCTCCTTGACCTCCTTGCCGCCGTCGACCGCTTCACCAAAAAGATCGACCCAGAGCACCTTCGGCGTCGCGCCGCCCTCCTCGCTCTGGATGAAGAGCCTCGTCAGGTACGCGTCCTTGCCGTCGATCTTCGTGAGGGCGCGCCACCGGCCGCCGGTCTTCGTGAGCCGGATCGTGCGGTCCTCCCAGGCGACGAGCTTCATCTCGCGCTCGCCCCCGGGGCCCGGCGGCAGGACTTCGAACCCGTACGCCCACTTCCGCTCCGGGAACGTGAGCTCCTCGCGGCGTCCGCCCTCGGTTTTCATGATCCAGTACGCGACCACGGGATCCCCGGCCAGCGCGCCGTCGGGGCCGACCCGCACGTCGTAGTGCACTTCGTTCGCGTTCTTGTTGCGCTGGATGATGAAGAGCGTCGGACCGGAATCGCCGGGAGCGGAGCGGAGGAGGAGGTACGCGAGGGCCAGGACGGCGAGGACGAGCGGGACGGCCGCGACGAGGAGCCGGCGGACGAGGCGGGTTTTGCGCTTCATCGGGACAGCGTCGCACGGAAGCGGATCGTGGGACTTGTGGGAGGCATCGGAGTCACGCGCGCGTTGTAAGGTTGCCCCGCCGCCAGCCACGCGACGGAGAGTGCTATCCCCCGCGAAACGCGGTCCGGACGCCGAGTGTCAGGAAGCCGACCATCAGCAAGATGCCCAGGAGCGAGGCGCCGGGCGCGTCGTCGGTCTCCCCGAGGTGGATGCCGGCTGCGCCAATGGCGAAGCCAATGGCGACGAGGCCGAGAGCCACGATGGCGTTCTTGACAGGGGGATTCAGGCGGAACACGAGCGGATCATCGCAAAGCGGCCCGGCACGGCGCAAGGTCTCCGTGCTCGTCCCTTCCGATAGCCGCGTCCGACGCGTCGGTGCATCCGCGCTGAAGGCTGCCGACACGTTTGGGGACGGCGGGGACCTGCGGGCGCGCGCGGTGGCGGCCTCGGAATTCGCATGGATTGACTTTCGGGTTCGGACGCTCCAAAGTGACACCTTGGCGATGAACGACGAAGAAGAGCCGAAGGGTGCGGTCGTACCGGACGAAGGCAGCGTTTCCGGCTGGGGTTGCCTTGTCGTCGTGATCCTCTGCCTCGTCTTTCTGGGCCTGCTGATTCTCGTCGGGTCGCTCTTCTGAGAGCATGAGAAAAATTCGATCTACGGCGTGGTCGGACCTCGCTCGCTTCGCGAGCTCGCCCCGACCGCGCCTGCGATCGAATTTTTTCATGCTCTCAGGAAGTGCTTTGCCTCCCAGAGTTTGTGA
>JACPRD010000176.1 GCA_016190145.1 Planctomycetota bacterium
GGCGGCCCTTCCGCCCTCTCGCCCGGCCCTTCCGCCCACTCGCCCTGCCCTTCCGCGCTCCCGCCCTGCCCTTCCGCCCTGGTGCGGAATCCGACTCACATCCGGATCCGCCACCTGCCGATACTCCCGATATGGAGGCCATCCCGGGCTACCTCATCGACCGCAAACTCTCGAGCGGCGGCACCGCCGGCGTTTACCGCGCCCTCGACATCGAGCGCGGTCACCACGTCGCCCTCAAAATCCTCTTCCCAAAATGGTCCAAGGAGCCCCAGGCGCTGGAGTTGATGCGGCGTGAAGCGCACCTGCTGAAAACGCTGAAGCACCCGCACATCGTGCGGGGGATCGCCTCCGGATGCTGGCGCGGGCTGCATTGGCTCGCGATGGAATTTGTGGCGGGACCGACGGCGCTGGACCGGGTGCATGGCGGAGGGCCTCTTCACCTCCCTGCCGTTCTGGAACTCGCGCGGCAATTGGGGGAGGCGGTGCGGTACCTGGCGCGGGCGGGGATCGTGCACGGGGACATCAAGCCGGCGAACGTGCTGCTCGGGCCCGGGGGGGTGGCGAAGCTGTGCGATTTCGGATTCGCGCAGGTCCGGGCGCGAGGGCCGGGGGCAAAGTCGTCGCCGACGCCGTTCGGGACGCCGGCGTACGCTTCGCCGGAGCAGGTCGAGGGGGTGACGGATCTGGACAGCCGGGCGGACCTTTACGGGTTGGGGGCGACGCTGTTTCACCTGGCGAGCGGGCGGATGCCGCCGGCGGCGGATCCATGGGGGGGGTTGCCGGGGGTGCCGGCGGGGATGCCGGTGCATCTGAAGTGGCTGCTGAACCGGTTGATGGCGCCCGTACGTGGAGACCGGTACGGGGCGCCGGAGGAATTCCTGGCGGATTTGTCGCACCTGGCGGTTCTGCGGAGCCGGCCGGTGAGGCGGCGCGCGGCGGCGGAATTCCGCCTGGACTTCAACTAGCGACCGTCGGTCGCCGCCATTCACTGGCCACTGGCAACTGGCCACTGGCAACAGTCCCCGGCCAGTCCGCGAATTCCCCGTTAATTCCTGCGGCACAAGACATTAGGACGTTCGGGGGAAGGCCTGAAGGGGCGTCGAGCCACCAATAATCCTTGCCCTCGCCGCCGACCTCGGCTAAAGTATTCGACCCGGCACAATCCCATACGAGCCGGACGCAGGACCGCAAAGTGGGAGCCGGTGAGCCCACTTTTTTATTTGCCTGAAAAACAGAAAGGGGGATGACCGATGAACGGCGAACTGCTCCGGATCGTCGACACCATCCACCGAGACAAGGGGATCGAAAAAGAAGTCATCATCGAAGCCCTGGAAGGCGCCCTCCTGTCGGCCGTCCGTAAACATTACGGAGTCGGCGAAGAAAGCGACCTCACGGTCAAGATCAACCGCACCAGCGGAAAAATCGAAACCAACGCCAACCTGACCCTGGAACAACTCGGACGCATCGCCGCCCAGACGTTCAAACAGGTCATGATCCAGAAGTTCCGCGAAGTCGAGCGCAACCAGGTCTACGGCGATTACGAGGCCAAAAAGGGCGCCATCATCGTGGGAAGCGTCCAGCGCTTCGAAGGCCCCCACATGATCGTCAGCCTGAACAAGGTCGAGGCGGTGATTCCCCGGAGCGAGCAGGTGCCGGGCGAGTCGTACCGCGTCGGCGACCGCATCCGTGCGCTCGTGGCGGAAGTCAAGAAGAAGGGGCAGAAGGTGCGGGTCGTGCTCTCGCGCGCGAACGGCGACTTCGTGAAGAAGCTGTTCGAGGCGGAGGTGCCGGAGATCCAGGAGCGCCTCGTCGAGATCCGCTCGATCGCGCGCGAGCCGGGCTACCGCACCAAGATCGCCGTCGCCTCTCTGAACGACAAGGTCGACGCCGTCGGCGCCTGCGTCGGCGTCCGCGGCGCCCGCATCAAGAACATCGTCGAGGAGCTCTCGGGCGAAAAAGTCGACATCATCCGCTTCGAGAACGACCCCGGCTCGATGATCAAGAACGCGCTCAAGCCCGCCGAGGTGGCCAACATCCTGCTGTCGGCGGAGCACCGGCGCGTGCGGGTGATCGTGACGAAGGACCAGCTGTCGCTCGCCGTCGGCAAGCAGGGGCAGAACGTGAGGCTCGCTTCGAAACTGACCCGCTGGGACATCGACGTGGTTTCGCAGGAGGAGGAAGCGGCGCGGGTGGCGGGTGGGGGCGAGGCGTTCCCGCCGAAGAAGCGGCAGGGCATTCCGGACGAGCTGGGTCCCGAGGTCATCGAGAAGCTCGTGGGCGCGGGGTTCGACACGCCGGAGAAGATCGCGGACGCGGGCGCGGAGACGCTCTCGGACGTGCCGGGCTTCGACATCACGAAGGCGGAGCACGTGGTGACGCTGGTGCGCCAGCGGCTGCGCGAGGGCGGCGGGTTGCCGCACAAGGCGGCGGTGCCGCACGGGCTCGACCACGAAACCGTGGAGCGCCTGACGGCGGCCGGGTTCGACACGCTCGAGAAGATCGCCGAGGCGGGAGTCGACGCGATCGCGGCGGTGCCGGGCATCACGCCGGCGCGGGCGGCGGAGATCCTGAAGCTGGTTTCGGAGCGGCTGGAGATTGAAGCGGCGGCGGCGGAGGAAGCGGCGCCGGCGGCGGGAGAGGGAACGGAGGAAGCGGCGCCCGTGTCGGGCGAGGGAGCGGAGGAGGTGGCCCCCGCGCAGGAGGGGCAGGCTCCGCCCGCGGCGGAGGAAAAGAAGGCGGAAGACTAGGCCGGAGAGAAGATGCGGATTTACGAGCTGGCGAAGGAACTGGGCAAGGACCCGACGGAGGTGCGCCTTGCCGCGCAGGCCATCGGATCGGTGGTGAAGACGAACTTCGCCTCGATTGAGACGGAGATGGTGCAGGCGGTGCGTGACCAGTTCCTGAAGCCGGCGCCGAAGGCGGAGGAGCCGAAGCCGGCTCCGAAGAAGGAGGAGGCGAAGGTGGAGGCGGCGCCGGTGGCGCCGGCGGAACCGAGGAAAGAGGAGCCGGCGAAGCCCGCGGCCAGTCCCTACGGGCTGGTGTACCGTCCGCCGAAGACCGAGACGAAGATCTCGATTCCCACGCGCAAGGAGGAATCGAAGCCCGCGGAGGAGAAGGCGGAGCCCCGGAAGCCCGCGGCCAAGGTGATGGCTCCGCCGGCGATTTCGAAGCCGGCGCCGCCCGCGCCGAAGCCGGTCGTCAAGCTGGTGAGGCCGGACACGAAGGAAGTGGTGATCACGAAGGCGTCCACGCCGGGCGAGGGCACGCACTCGATCGCGGAGCTGGAGACGGAGACCGAGGCGTTCCGGATCATGCGGCCCACGGAGGTTTCGGAGTACGAAAAGGCGGCGGAGGAGGAGGCCCGGAAGAAGAAGCTGGGCCTGAACAAGCCGGCGCCGGCCACGGGACCGGTCCGGGGCGGCCGCCCGGGGCAGCGTCCCGGGGCGCGCCCGATGGGCCGTCCCGGCGGCGGCCGATCCACGCCCCTGCGCGTCCTCGAAACTGAGACCGGCCGGCCGATCCCCAAGCCCGCCCCCCCGCCGGTCATCCCGGCGGCGGACCGCCAGATCGAGGTGCAGGTGCCGATCTCGGTGAAGGACTTCTCGGCGCTGCTCGGCATCAAGGCGAGCCTGCTCATCCAGAAGCTCCTCGGCCACGGAAAACTCGTCACGATCAACCATGCCCTCGATTCCGACGACGCGGAGCTCATGGCCCTCGAATTCAACCGCAACGTCGTCGTGCAGAAAGCGCGGAGCCAGGAAGAAAAGCACTTCGATGACGTCGCCGAGGCTCCGGACAAGCCCGAGGATCTCAAGCCCCGGTCGCCGGTCGTGACGATCATGGGCCACGTCGACCACGGCAAGACGAGCCTGCTCGACCGGATCCGGAGCGCGAACGTCGCCGCCGGCGAGTCGGGCGGCATCACGCAGCACATCGGCGCGTACAAGGTCGCGACGCCCCAGGGCGCGGTCGTGTTCCTCGACACGCCGGGCCACGAGGCCTTCACCGCCATGCGCGCGCGCGGCGCGAACGTCACCGACGTGGTCGTGATCGTGGTGGCGGCCGACGACGGCGTCATGCCGCAGACCGAGGAGGCCCTCGCCCACGCCAAGGCCGCCGGCGCGACCATCATCGTCGCCATGAACAAGATGGACAAACCGGGCGCGAATCCAATGAAGATCATGCAGCAGATCAGCGGCGCCAATCCCGAGCTCACCCCCGAGGAATGGGGCGGCAAGACCTACTACGCCAAGGTCTCCGCCATCACCGGCGACGGCGTCGCAGACCTCCTGGAACGCCTGGCCCTCGAAACCCAGATCATGGAACTCAAGGCGAACCCCGCCCGCCCCGCGAGCGGAGCCGTCCTCGAAGCGCGCATGATGGAGGGCCGCGGCGTCACAGCTACCCTGCTCGTCCAGAACGGCACCCTTCACAAGGGCGACGTCCTCCTCGCCGGCCGCGCGTACGGCCGCGTCCGGAACATGTACGACGATCACGGGACGCCCATCGAAGAGGCGCCCCCGGCGACCCCGATCATGGTCACCGGTCTCTCGGTCGTCCCCGACGCCGGCGACCGCTTCCATACATTCGCCGACCTCGCCAAGGCCCGGTCCATCGCCGAGGAGCGCGAGGAGAAGGTCCGCGAAACCGCCATCCTCGAGCGGCGCCACATCAAGATGGAAAACCTCTTCCAGTCCATCGAGGCCGGCAAGCTCCGCGAGGTGCGCATCGTCCTCAAGACGGACGTCAAGGGCTCGGTGGAGGTCCTGCGCGAGTCGCTGCAGAGCATTTCGACCGGCGAGGTCGTCCTGCGGATCATTCACTCAGGCGTGGGCAACATCAACGAGTCCGACGTCGTCCTGGCCGACGCCTCAGACGCGATCGTCCTCGGCTTCCATGTGAGCGCCGAGGAACGGGCGCGCGCGATCGCGGCCGAGAAGGGCGTTCAGATCAAGCTGTACGAGGTGATCTACCACATCGTCGAGGAGATGAAGCTCGCGCTGGAGGGGCTTCTCGAGCCGGCGAAGGTCGAGGTCGTCATGGGCCATGCCGGCGTGAAGCAGGTGTTCAAGATTTCCCGTTCGGGCAACATCGCCGGATGCGTCGTGACGGACGGGAAGATCGAGCGCGCGGCCCTGATCCGCGTGAAGCGCGACGGCAAGGTCGTGCACGAGGGCAAGCTGGAGTCGCTCAAACGCTTCAAGGACGACGTGAAGGAAGTCGCCGAGGGATTCGAGTGCGGCATCAAGGTGGCGAACTTCGACACGGTGAACGCCGGCGACGTGATCGAGGCGTACAAGATCGAGGAGATCGCGCGCAAGCTGGAGCGAAAGGCCGACCGCAGCTGAGAGCGTGAGGAGAATTCATTCTCCGGAGCGGTCGGACCTCGCGCGCTTCGCGCGCTCGCCCCGACCGCTCCTGCGATTGAATTCTCCTCACGCTCCCGGAAGTGCTTTGCCGCTCAAAAGTTGAGCGCATAAGGAAACCGATCTCCCGCTTGGGCGCTTCGCGCTGCGGCGGGCAAGCCGGCGCGGATCGAGGGGTTGCCCATGGTGATCGGGAAGATGTATCTCAGCGCCTTTCTGGGGGATGCGCACTCGCTGAAGGACAAGCGGCAGGTGGTGAAGTCGGTCAAGGACCGGGTGCACGACCGGTTCAACGTGTCCATCGCGGAGGTGGAGGATCAGGACCTCTGGCAGAAGGTGGGACTGGGGGTGGCGGTGGCGTCGAACGACGCGAAGCACGCGCTTTCCGTGCTGACGGAGGTCGAGAAGTTCATCCGGACGCATCCGGCGCTCGTGGTGTGCTCGGCCGAGACGGAGATTCTCTGATGCCCAACCAGCACCGGCTGCAGATGGTCGCGCGCGAGCTGCTGCGCGAGATTTCGGTGATCGTAAACTTCGAGATGAAGGATCCTCGGATCGGGATGGTCACGGTGACGAAGGTGGAGCCCGCGTCGGACATGAAGACGGCGAAGGTCTACGTCTCCACGATGGCGGAGGGGAAGGACCGGGAGACGGCGCTCAAGGGGCTGGGCGACGCGCGGAATTTCATCCGGGCGCAGCTGCGGGCGAGGATGAAGGGAGTCCGGTACATACCCGAGCTGACGTTCCGGTTCGACGAGTCGATCGCGGGGGCGATCCGCGTTTCAAAGCTGATCGACCAGGTGGCGAAGGAGAGGCAAGAGAAGGGCGAGACAGAGCGTTCCTCGTGACTCGTTCGTCGTTTCTCGTTCCGCATCATCCGCGGTGATGCCGGAGAGGATCCTGGGGGGAATTCCGAATGGCGGCACGGCGAACGGATCGGGGGCAACGGCACGACGGCCGGCGCGGGAACGAGCTGCGGGCGGTGTCGTTCCAGCGGGACTGGCTGCCCCACCTGGCGGGAAGCGTGCTGGTGTCGTTCGGGAGGACGCGCGTGCTGTGCACGGTGTGCGTCGAGGAATCCGTGCCGGAGTTTCTGAAGGGGAAGCGGCAGGGCTGGGTCACGAGCGAATACGGGATGCTGCCGGGGTCGACGGACCGCCGGAAGCCGCGCGACCGGGCGGGGAAGGTGGACGGGCGCACGGTCGAGATCCAGCGCCTGATCGGGCGCGCGCTGCGGCAGGCGGTGGACATGAAGAAGCTCGGCGAACGCACGCTCTGGATCGACTGCGACGTCCTCCAGGCCGACGGCGGCACGCGCACGGCGGCGATCACCGGCGCGTGGGTCGCCCTTCGCGACGCTCAGTCACGCCTCCGGAAGGAGAAGAAGATCCGGAAGGATTTCCTTGCCTGCCAGGTCGCCGCGGTCTCCGTGGGAATCGTCGGCGGCTCCCCCGCGCTCGACCTCGACTACCGTGAGGATTCCACGGCGGGCACGGACATGAACCTCGTCATGACGTCCGCGGGGCGGTTCGTCGAGATCCAGGGCACGGCCGAGCACGGTGCGTTTTCGGAGGAAGACCTGGCCGACCTCGTCGCCCTCGGCAAGGACGGCCTCAAGACGCTCTTCGAGATGCAGCGCCGGGCCTGATACCATGCCGGCATGAGCGACGATCCCCCCAAGGACAACGGCCGCCGGATTCCCGAGGACGTGAGGGACAAGGTGAAGGATCTCCTGTCGGACTGGCGCATCTGGCTGACGGAGTCGATGGACCAGGTCGAGAAGTTCACGAAAGAGAAGCCCTCGACGGGGCTCGCGATGTCGTTCCTCACCGGGTTCATCTTCGGTTCCTGGTTCCGGAGGCGGTGATGTCCAATTCCTTCGACGGCCTCATCGACAGGACGATCAAGCTCGCCCAGGACTTCCTCGGCGACATCGTCGGCGGGACGTTCGCCCGCGCGCGTCGTGCGATTGCGAAGCAGGCCACGACGCTCGCCGTCGGCGTCTCGGGGCTGATTCTCGCGATGGTCTTCGGGGCGCTCGCCGCGCACGCCTGGCTGAAGACCGTGACGGACAAATCGTGGGCGCCGCCGCTGATCGTCGCCGGCGCGGCGGGGATCGTCGGGCTGATCGCGCTCCGATCGGCGGGCGGCGGAGGCTGAGGCGAGGAGTAGGGAGCGCCCGGAGGGTGCGAAGATGAGACGGGAACGGGTCGGTCATCCGGGGCCAGCCATAAGCCACAGGCCATAAGCCATAAGCGACGGCAGGGACACGTTACGCCCCACCTTCTCCTCACGCGCTACCTCGAATTCGGCCGGTTGTTCTGAAACGGCCCAGGAGAATGAGGAGGAACGGCCTCGGTGGGACGACCGCCTCCTGCTCCTCCCCCTTCTCCTCCTCAGTCGTTCCGCGAACGCAGTCGGAAAACGGCCCCCCGTTGCCTCGTGCCCGCCTCGCCCCATTTTCATCTACGAGGGGGATCTCCAATCATGGGGGACCTTCAGGCCTTGACCGCCTCCGCCCCAACGCCGTCCCGCGGCTCGATCAGCGACACCGCCCGCGCCTCTTCCCGAAAATGCCCCCGCGCCGCCTTCGCCAGCGCGGACGGCGTCACGTGGCGGACCAGCTTCGGAAGGTCGAAGACGTCGAACCGCTTGAACCAGAACCGCAGCAGCGTGAACGCGCACTGGTCCACCGAATCGAAGCCGCGCAGGAAGTGGCCGAGGTACTTGCGCTTGATCCGGTCCAGTTCGCGGCCCCGGACCCCGTCCCGCAGGAATTTCGAAATCCCCGCCGCCAGCTCCGCTTCCAGCGCTGCCGGATCGTCCGTCTCGCCGCCGAGGGCCGTCGCCCCGAACGTGGGCGTCGTCGAGTAGGTCGCGCTGAAGGAATCGTCGATCAGCCCCTTCCGGTACAGACGGTCGTAAAGAGCGCTTCCACGCCCCAGCAGGCAGTCCAGCACGAGATTGATCTCGACTTCGCGGAGGACCAGGTCGGCGCCGTTGCGGGGGGGATCGGTCTCCTTGAAGGCCATGAGGAATTTGGGACGGCCGACCTGCATTTTCTCCGCGCGGCGCGCGGCGCCGAGGGAGCGGGGCTCGCGCGGGTAGGCGCGCCGGATGCGGCCGTCCGGCGCGAGGCCCTTGGCCGCGATGCGCGCCTGAACCGATTCCAGCAGCTCCGCCGCTTCCACGTCTCCCGAGACGGCGAGGACCATGTTGGACGGCGCGTAGAAGGTGCGCCAGCACTGTTCGAGCTGGTTGCGCGTGATGCGGCGGATGGACTCGACGGTGCCGCCGATGTCGACGCGGGCGGGGTGCCTGCGGTAGAGGGACTCCTGCAGGTTCTGGTAGATGCGGAAGTCCGGCATGTCGCGGTACATGCGGAGTTCCTGCTCGATGATGAGCTTCTCCTTTTCGACCCATTCGTCGCGGAAGCAGGCGTCGAAGGCGAGGTCGGTGAGGGTCGCGAGGTTGTCGGCGAAGTTATCGATGCAGGAGAAGTAGTAGCAGGTGGAGGAGTATTCGGTCATGGCGTTAGAGGAGGCGCCCTTGCGGGAGAATTCGACGAGGAGGTCGCCCTTTTCCTTTTTGAACATCTGGTGTTCGAGAAAATGGGCGATGCCTTCGGGCATGGAGAAGGGGTGGCCGGCAGCGGTGAAGTCGTTATCGATGGAGCCGTAGCGGGCGCCGTAGACGGCGATTTTGCGCTGCATGCCGGGCTTGGGGAAGACGAAGGCGGTGAGGCCGCAGGGGAGTATTGCGGCGTGGTAGGTTTCGTCGAGGAGGGGGCTCGGGTGGGAGGTGAGGTCCATGGAGGGGGGGCATTGTAGGCGAGGGGTGGAGATCGTGCCTCGTACTTCGTGCTTCGTGTTTGGTTCAGGTTGTTCCCTGGATCGACGCGGGGAGGGCCGTTTGCGGGCGCTGGAAAACACGCGAGTTTCCTGTAACACCGGTTGACACGTGAGATTCCGACGGATAAGCTGGAGGGGTCTTAGAAGGCGTCCTCCGTCCGCCCGTAAGCTATTGTGCGCAAAGACGTTGCACGGAGCCGTCGGGTTTCGGAGAGGTCGATGAAACCGGTCCTGCAGGTCGCGCTTGACTTCCTGGAACTGAAGCGCGCCCTCGAGCTGGCTGCCGAGGCGGTACGCGGCGGAGCGCACTGGCTCGAGGCGGGGACTCCCCTCATCAAGTCGGCGGGCCTGGACGCCGTCCGCGAGCTGCGGCGGGCGTTTCCGCGGCACACGATCGTCGCCGATCTCAAGACGATGGATGCGGGGCGGATCGAGATGGAGGCGGCGGCGAAGGCCGGCGCGAACGTCGGGACGGTGCTCGGCACGGCGAGCGATTCGACGATCATCGAGTGCATCGAGGTGGGCCGGCACTACGGGATGGACATCCACGTGGACCTCCTGAACGTGCCGGACGCGCCGGGGCTCGCGCGGAAGTGCGAGGAGTGGGGCGCGCACCACGTCGGCATCCACATGCCGATCGACGACCAGATGCGCGGGCGGACGCCGGCCGACCTGCTCCGGCAGGTGCGCGCCGCGACGCGCCTTCCGATCGCGGTCGCGGGCGGCCTCAATTCCGAAACGGTCGTGGACGTCCTCGAGGCGGGCGGCGACATTCTCATCGTGGGCGGCGCGATCACGAAAGCTGCCGACGCCGAGAAGGCGACACGCGACATCCTGAAGGCCGTTGAAACGCGCGAAAAGATCCAGACGTCGCTCTTCAAACGCGGCGCCACCGAGGACGAAATCCGCCAGATCCTCCTCACCGTCTCGACCCCGAACGTCTCCGACGCGCAGCACCGCTCCGGCGACTTACCCGGCGTCGTGAGCGTCAATACCGGACTAAAGGCGGCCGGCCCGGCGTTTACTGTACGGACGGCCGCAGGTGACTGGGCCAAGCCGGTCCGGGCCATCCAGGAGGCGAAACCGGGCGACGTCATCGTGATCGACGCCGGCGGCCTCACCCCCGCCGTCTGGGGCGAGCTCGCCAGCCACTCCTGCCTCCGCAAGGGCGTGGCCGGCGTCGTCATCCACGGCGCCATCCGGGACATCGACGAGATCCGCAAAATGAAGTTCCCCGCCTGGGCCACCCTCATCACCCCCACCGCCGGCGAGCCGAAAGGCTTCGGCGAAATGCAGGTCTCCATCCGCATCGGCGGCGTCGACGTCGCCCCCGGAGACTGGATCGCCGCAGACGACTCCGGCGTCGTCCGCATCCCCCGCGCGAAAGCCCTCGAAACCGCCAACCGCGCCATGAACGTCCTCGAAGCCGAAAACCGCCTCCGCGAGGAGATTCATAAGAAAGGAACACTGTCGGAAATCGTCGAGCTGGAGAAGTGGGAGAAGGAGATCGGCGACCGGTCCAAACCGGAACATTAGCCGTGCCAGGTTGTCCCCCTTTCAGGAGGACGGCATGGAAGGTCCAAGGAAGGTCACACGCTGTGACGTCTGCCGCCGTCGAGAGGCCAGCAATACCTGGTCCGAGATGACGGGAGACACCTGCGTCCGCGAACGCCGCATCTGCGACGTCTGCGTCCGCATCCGGTCCGCACTGGCCCGGGCCACCGCCTGCGCCAACTGCGGGAAGAAGCACGCGCGGAAGTGCAAGCTGCGCTTCTCCCCCGGCGGAATGGAAATGGGCGTGTACCTCTGCCGCCAGTGCTGGGGCAGGCAGTCGATCGTGGACCGCATCCACAGGAAGATCAAGGGGGTGGTGAAGCGCCGCCGCGAGGACGACGAGGGAAGCCTTCAGCGCGACATCGAGCGCTTCCTCCGCCGCCAGAACGGCCAGGGCGGTTAGAATAGGCGGAGATCACGAGGCGGGGACGATCCCGCCCCGGACCCGGATCGCGGGCGCGCGAGTCGCGCCGGACCGGGTAAGGGTTCTGTCACCGAAAGGAACGACTTCTTGCCGCAGCAGCACAAGGTATGTGAAGTCTGCAAAGAAAACGCCGCGACGGTCCACCTGACCGAGATGGCGAACCAGCACGTCGTGCAGGAGAAGCACCTGTGCGACGTCTGCGCGGCGAAGCAGGGGCTCATCGGGAAATTCCAGATGTCGGCGGTCGCGGAGCTGCTGGGGAATCTGAAGGACAAGTCGAAGGGCGGCGGCAAGGACGCCGACCTCAAGTGCCCGGACTGCGGGCTCACTTATGGCGAATTCCGCGCGAAGGCGAGGTTCGGGTGCTCGCGCGACTACGACGTGTTCCGCAAGCACGTGGTGGCGCTTCTCGAGAAGATCCACGGCGCGACGGAGCACGCGGGGAAGAAACCCCGGGGCGGGGCGCCGGCGCTTCCGCCGCCTCCCCCCGCCGAGGCGCCGGCGAAACCGGCGAAGGCCTCGAAGTCGGGGACGCACGTCGCGCTTCCCAAAGTTCCCGTCCAGAGCGTTCTGGCCGATCTGGAGAAGAAGCTGGAGGGCCTGCTCAAGGCGGAGAAGTACGAGGAGGCGGCGAAGCTGCGGGACGAGATCCGGGACCTGAAGGCGAAGAAGGAGCCTTCTTAAGCACCATGGTGATGCGCATCGACGATCTGGCCCGCCAGCCGGGCGAATGGCTGCGGGGGACGGGGCCGGACAACGACATCGTGATGTCGAGCCGGATCCGGCTGGCCCGGAATCTCGCCGGGCGGCCCTTCCTGACCGTCGCTTCGCATAAGGTGCGCGCCGAGCTCGAAGTCCAGATCCGCGGCGCGCTCGACCAGGTGAATCTGGGCGCCGCGCGGATGTACGTGAGTCTGAAGGAGGCGTCGGCGGTCGACCGGCAGTTCCTGATGGAGCGGCACCTGATCTCGCGGGACCTTCTGAACGCGGAGGGCGACCGCGGGGTGGCGATCGCGAAGGAGGAGACGGTCGCGATCATGGTGAACGAGGAGGACCACCTGCGGCTGCAGGTGCTGCGGAGCGGGCTGCAGCTTCACGAGGCCTGGAAGGAGATCGACCGGATCGACGACGAGTTGTCGACGCGGCTTCCGATGGCGTTTCACGCGCAGTTCGGGTATCTGACGGCCTGCCCGACGAACGCGGGGACGGGGATGCGGATCAGCGTGCTGCTGCACCTTCCGGCGCTGGTGATGACGCGCCAGATCGACAAGGTGTTCCAGGCGCTGTCGCGGATCAGCTTCTCGGTGCGGGGGCTTTACGGCGAGGGCACGCAGGCGACGGGGAATTTCTACCAGATTTCCAACCAGGCGACGCTGGGCAAGTCGGAGCAGAAGCTGATCGACGACCTGAGCAACGTGGTGCCCGAGATCGTGAAGTTCGAGCGGCACTGCCGGGAGAAGCTGGCGAACGAGCAGAAGACGGCGCTCGAGGATCGCGTGATGCGCGCGTGCGGCACTCTGCGTTACGCCCGGACGATCTCAAGCGAGGAGACGATGGAGCTGCTCTCCGCGATCCGCCTCGGGAGCCACCTGTCGCTGCTGCCGGACATCGCGCCGCGGACGATCAACGAGCTGTTCATCTCGACCCAGCCCGGGCACCTGCAGAAGCACGAAGGCCGCCCGCTTTCCCCGCAGGAACGCGACCTCGCGCGCGCGGGTTTCATCCGCGGCAAACTGTCCGAGAAGCTGAAGAACAGCCCATGAGGCGCGGCCGCGGGAACACGAGAGGCGGCGTCGCGGTCGTCGTCCTCACCGTCGTCCTCCTGTTCGCACTTCTCGGCGTCACCCTGTACTCGGTCACGCGCCTCCAGCCCCCCGAAGTGCGCACCGGCGGCGACCGCGCCCGGGCTCTTCACCTCGCCGAAGCCGGCATCCAGCGCGCGATCGAGGAGCTCCCGGGCGCGGCGGCGCGGCCGTGGCAGGGGAGGCTGGCGGCGGAACCGGGAAGGGCGCCGGGGGAACCCTGGACGTACTGGGGGGAGGATGCGAACGCGAACGGGCGGCTCGATGCGGGCGAGGATGCGGACGGCGACGGCGTGCTCGACACGGTGTCGGCGCCGCTCGACACCGCGGCCCGCCCCAGCCTCGCGGCGGGACGCGCCGACCTGCCCGAATCCGTCATGGTCCAGGGCCGCCAGTGCGGCGTCTCGGGATTCCTGCCCGGCCGGTATCAGCCCCAGGGCGACCAGTACGTCCTCCGCATCACCGACGCGGCCTCCCGCATCTGGATCAACGGCCCCGCCGACCGCACCCAGCGCATGCTCACTCACCTCGCCCGCCGGATCGGCCTCGACCCCGCCGTCGCGGCGCTCGTCATCATGCGGCGTCCCCCGCAGGGCTGGCGAACCGAAGAGGACCTCATCCCGAGCATCGGGGAACCCGCATGGCGCGCCCTCGAACCCTTCGTCACCGCGACGGCCTGGGTGGACCCGCGCACCCTCGCCATCTGTCCCCCGGAGGACCGCATCGTTCCCCTCCGCCCGGGCGATTTCGTCTACGCCCTCGGCGACATCCGCCCCCACTCACTCCAGGCCCAGCCCCGCGCCCCCATCAACCTCAATACGGCGCCCCCCGAAGTCCTCGCCGCGGCGCTCGAAGGCGTTCAGGGAGTCTGGATCGAGGAAAGCCCGGGACGCCCGCCCGGCGTCACCGGCTTCGGCGTCGGATACGAATGGATGGAACGCCCCCTCCCCTGGGGCTCCCCCCCGGCCGCCTTCGGCCTCCTCCGCGCCTCCCCCCCCGTCACGCCCGATCAGGCCGCCACCCTCGCCGCCGCTCTCGCCGACCGCCGAACCCGCACCCCCTTCCGCTCCTGGGATGACCTCGCACAGTTCCTCGCCGAACAGGTCGCCTCCGGCCTCCTCTCAACCCCTCAGGCCGAAGCCATCCGCGCCAACGCCGACCCCAATGCCCTCCTCAACGACTTCAACCCCGATCGCGCCGCCTGGACCCCCATCGACAAGACCGACCTACTCACCGGAACCACCGAGTTCTGCTTCCAGTCCATGGGCTTCTTCGTCGTCGAATCCCTCGGACGCGTGCTGGATCCGGGGGGAAGAGTGCTCGCGCGGGCGCTCAAGAAGACGCACGTCCAGGTGTACGAAGTCTGGCGCGAGACCGTGGAGGAGGAATTCCTCGCCTCGGTCGCCGAAGGCGGAAGCCCCGAAAGCCAGATCGAAACGTACAAGGGAGAAGGAGCCACCCGCGACGGGCTCGCGCTCGAAGCCCTGCCCGACGTCGCCGAACGCGGCATGCTCGCGAGCCTGTGGTACGACGGAAGAATCGGCCTCGCGCCGCTCATCATCCCCGGCGGACGCGAAACCTGGCTGCGCGCCTCGCTCACCCCCCCCAAGCCGGGGGCGCTCGCCGCCGATGACTTCCGCGCGCCCGGCGCCGACGCCGGCCCGGCCGACATGGACATCAGAAACCTCCGACCCCAGCCGCCCCCATGGGCCCGCGCGACCCTGCGCGACATCCTCCGCCGCATGCGCGCACAGGCCGAGGAGAAACGCCAGATCCGCCTCTCGCGCGCCGCGAACCCCCACCCGAGCGGCGACCCGCAGACCGGCCCCCTCGTCAACCGCGCCCCCGGCAACCACTTCTGCGACGGCGCTTACCTCGAACGCGATTCCTCCCTCCGCTGGCGCGCCATGGACAACCTGCCCCGCCAGGCCGACGGACAGACGCGAAGCGGGTGCATCTCCTTCTGGTTCAAGCCCGCGTTCGACCCCGAACGCGCCTCCCGCCCCCGCACCCTCTGGAGCCTCGACCGGAATCGCCTCGGCACCTCGCCGGGCCTCGTCGACAGCTCGCCCTTCGGCGCCTACCTCTTCCCACCAGGACCCGAAGGCCTGATCTCCGAGGGGCCGTACGACTACGGGCTCCGGCTGGAAGGGGTGGTCGGTTTCGGCATCGGCTACAAGGAGTCGTTCGCGGGACAGGGCGGCGCGGGCCGCGAACGCGACTGGGTCGCGGCCGGGATTCTCACCGGACGCGCGGAATACGCGCAGATCCGCCCGCACCAGTGGGTCCACCTCGCCTTCGCCTGGGACTTCGACCGTCCCTGCGAACAGGCTTTCCGGATGGCGGTCAATGGACGCCTCGTGCCGGCGGTCAACGCCTTCGAACAGGTGCCCGGAAGCCTCCCCATGCGCGGCCGCATCGACCTCTCCGTCCACGGCGGGCAGCCGCCGATGATCCGGGAATGGGAGGAGTCCGACGTGTCGACCTGGATTTCGCTGGGGGCGCTGGGAAGCGACCCGCAGCGCAACTTCGCGCTGGACGGCACGGTGGACGAGATCCGCGTCGGGACGCTGGAAGCTTTCGAGTCGGCGCGGCGGGATGCGGTCGAGGGCCGGTACGCGCGGGTCGACGACAAATGGGGCGGCGCGCGCGACGGCGCGGTGTTCACGTCCGCAGCCCGCCGGCTCGCCCTGCCCGCGACCCCCGGCTCGATCGCCTGGACCGTCCGCTCCCCCGCTTCCCTCCTGGACTCCGCTGTCCGCCTGGAGTTCTATGACGGGAGGCGCTGGCGGGGCCCGTTCAACGACGCGGGGGGCGAGGCGCTGGGGGAAGCGGCGGAGGTTCCGACGGAGGCGGGGGCGGAATTCCGATACCGGGCGACGTTTACGACGGGCGCGCGTCGCGACCAGCCGGTGCTGGAGACGCCTTATCTCGACGACGTGACGATCACCTATGTCATGAAGCCGCGCATCGTCTCGTGGTCTTCGCCGCCGCTGGGCCGGGTCGAGTAGCGGAATCGAGGCGGCCGGAGGAATCGCTGGTGCCCAAGGGCGAGGAAAACTTTTAATTCACAAAGGACCAACTCCAAGTCGTGGATCGGAGTGGGCCGGCCTTTCTTATCGCCGTTTATCGCCTTCGTTTCTTGTCATTCCAAGAAAAGTAAACATCGATGAACGGGGGCAAGAAAGGCCCTGGAAAAGCGATGAAGATCGATGAACGGCGATGATGCGGCGGCGAAGGGCCACCTGTTTCACGCGCTCTACAGCCTTCCGACCAGAAGTTCGAATGCCCCCCGGAGGTCCGCGGCCGTCCCCTCGTTCAGGATCGTGTGGTCCGCCATCGCGATCGGCCCCGCCTTGTGCAGGATCTCGATCTCCGCATGGTCCCGGCTCTCCGCCTCGGCGGCCGTCAGGGGTCGCACCGCGCGCCGCGCCAGCCTCCCATACCGCGTCCGCGGCGACGCCTGCACGCACACGACCGTGAAGGAGCCGCCGAACTTCTTCCGCAGCAGGAGGTACTCCTCCCACGAGTACATGCCGTCGCAGATCACGGGGCCCTTCGCCAGCCCCCTCTCGATCTCCGGCAGGTTCAGGACCGCGTAGGCCCCCATCCCGTGCTTCCGCCGCAGCTCCTCCCGCACGGCCCGCTCGTTCGCCTCGTTCACCGGGAGTCCCCGCGCACGGACTTCCTTCTCCGTCACGTCCCCGAACCGGATCCGCGCCCAGCCGCGCTCCTCGAACATCGCGGCCAGCTCGCTCTTGCCGCTTCCCGCCAGCCCCACGATCGCGACGACTTTCATGGGGCAAAAGTGAACCAGAAACGCGGCGGTTGTGGAAGTGAGGAGCGGGTCCAGCCGAGGCAAACCTGAATCGGCGCCGCTCGGTTCATGCACGGGCACGGGCAGAGGCACGGGCAGGGGCCTGTGGGCCGACAGGCAATACCGGCCATGCTGCCGGAAACCCGAACCTCTGGCCGACGGGCGCCCCGGAATGGTAAAAATACCTGCTTATCCCCGGGTCGGAGCCCTCATGCTGACGAAGGCCGACATCCTGTTCGGCAAGATCGCCGTGAAAGCGGGCATGGTCTCCGAGGGCCAGATCGACGAGTGCATCAAGGCCCAGGAGGAGATGCAGCAGCGCAAGCCGCTGGGGATGATCCTGCTTGAACGGGCGTTCATCACCGAGGACCAGCTCCAGAAGATCATCGAGATCCAGAAGTCCAACCTGCAGGAAAAGGCGATCCATTCGCGGACGAAACGCGACGACGGCATGTTCGGGCGGATCGTCCTCAAGCTCGGGTTCGCGACGGAGGAGCAGGTTCACGACGCGGTGCGCATCCAGGCCAAGATCGAGGAGGACATTTTCCTGCGCCTGGGCGAGATCATGGTGAAGAAGGGATACCTGACGAACGACCAGGTTTCGGCGGTGCTGGAGTACCAGCGGACGAAGATCGTGGTGTGTCCGGAGTGCCACACGCAGTTCAACGTGATCATGTTCACCGAGGGATCGGAGCTCTCCTGCTACAAGTGCGGGGCGAAGCTGCACGTGCCGGAGAAGCTGACGCACGTCGCGGCGGAGGAGTACCAGGAGACGCGGGTGATGGGAAGCGACGCCGGGAAGCCGTCGCGCGCGGCGGCGCCTTCGGGTTCGAGCGACGACGGCGAGGCGCCGGGCGGGTAGGCCTGCCGGCGCATCCGGCCTACTTGTCGCCGGCCTTGTCCGAATCCGTCTCCGCAGGCGCTTTCTCGGCCCCCGCAGCCGCCGCGGCAGCCTCTTCCTCGTCCTTCTCCTCGTACACGTAATTCATCGGCAGCTCGTCGACCTTCAGGCGGAGGAGGAAGTAGATCATGGTGAGCTGCGACTGAAGGTAGGAGAGCGCGTAGGACAGCGTGAGTCCCGCCGTGAGCAGGAGCCAGGTGGTGACGAGGATGGCCATCCACCCGAGTCCGGTTCCGCCCTGATCCACGACGCCCGCGTAGCCGAGGCGGCCGAGCGCGAACTGGATGACCGGGTCGAATTTCTCGCCCATGCCGAGACGCACCGCGCCGCAGGTGATCGCGAGCATCGCGACGCCGAACGCGTAGATGAAGGCGGTCGAAACCGCTCCGTGAACGACCGTGACGGCCAGGTATCCCAGGGCGTGCCAGGGGCGCGAGTAGACGTACGAGAATCCGCGGGAGATGGCGTCGAATGCGTCCGTGCCCTCTGCGGCGACGGCCGGGTAGAACAGCGGGAACCCGAACACGGTGCCGATCGCGATCAGGGTGGCGATGAAGCCCATGAGGAGGGCGAGGGGGAAGAGAACGGCGAGTACGAGCCCGAGCCAGGGGCCGGCGGCGGGGATACGGGCGGGAAGCGAGGCCGCCCAGACGAGGCCGGCGAAGAACATGAATCCCAGGACGCACGCGATCAGGCTCGAGAAATTCGAGGCGTACTTCCGCCACGCGAACGCCAGCGCCTCCTGGGTGCGGATCCGGTCTTCGCGCGCGATTTCGACGGCGGCGATGCGCGAGATGGCGCCCCCGAACAGCGACCAGACGGCGGTGACGACGGTCAGCGCGAACAGCAGCCACCAGAACGCGACCGTCCCGTCCTGGCGGAAAAGAACGGCGACGGCGTCCGGCACGAGAAGCACGTAGGACGCGGCTCCGCGCTCCTCGAATTCCGCGGCGAGGGCGGGGTCGTAGCGGAGCGCCCAGTGCGGCGTCGGGATGCAGATGAACAGCGCGATCAGCAGCGCGCCCGTCAGGGCCAGCACCTGCTTCCTCACGTCGAGAGCGATGACGAAACCGCTGAACAGGTCGCGCCAGTCGCCCCGCAGTTTGCCCATGCGCGGATGGTCTCCGGTGTTTACGAGGCCCGGGCCTTCCGGGACCCGGACTTCTTCGAAGCGGCGCACGCGCAGTCCGAAGTGGTCTTGCCGGCGGCGCACGGGGTTTCGGACTTGGTTTCGGATTTCTTATCGGACTTCACCTCGGACTTCGCCTCAGGCTTCGTCCCGGCCGAAGGAGTCTCAGCGGACGCCTTCGACTTGTAGTCGCTGCTGCGGTAGTCGGTGATATAGAAGCCCGAACCCTTGAAGATCAGTCCGCCGCCGGCGCCCAGCAGGCGCTGGAGGGAGTTCTTGCTGCATTTCGGACAGGTCTTGAGGGGTTTGGCGGACATGCTCTGGAACGCCTCCATCGCGTGTCCGCACTTCGCGCACTCGTACTCGTACGTCGGCATGATGTTTCCTCCGCAACTCCAAGAGGGGCTTAATGTAGCGTCAGTCCTTCGGGCTGTCAACGGCGGACGAAGCGGGCTTCGCCGCGACCGAGACCTGCGCCGGCCGCAACACCCGCTCGTAGAGCATGTACCCCGCGCGCAACTCCGCTACGATCTCGCCCTCCGCTACCTTGTCCGTCTCCACCCGCATCAGCGCCTCGTGCACGGCCGGCGAAAACGGCCCCGACGCCGGAATCCGCCGCAGGCCGTGCCCCTCGAGCTTCCGGAAGATCTCGCGCTCCGCCAGCTGAATCCCCTTCACCAGCCCCTCCGCCGCCGCCGGCACCGGTTGCCGCAACGCGAAGTCGAACGTGTCCAGCGCAGGAAGCAGGTCCCCCAGCAGCCGCTCCACCAGATACCGCGCCGACTCCTCCCGGTCCCGCGCCACGCGCTTCTGGTAGTTCGAAAAGTCCGCCTGCACCCGCTGCGCCATCTTCAGATACTCGTCCGCTTTCTGGCGAAGCGATTCGACCTCTTCGCGTGGAAGGGTCACGGTCTCCGGCGCGGCGGCCCCCGCCGCCTGTCCTTCCTGTCCCGGCTTGGATTCTTCGGTCATCCGGTTCCCCACGATGGGCGCAGGCCGCCCTTAGCCTTCGAAGATGTCCTTGATCTTGTCCAGCAGACCCTTCTTGCGCGGCTTGACTTCGATTTTCTCGGACTTCGCGTATTCGCGGAGCAGGGTTTCCTGCTCTTTCGTCAGGTTTTTCGGCACGTCGATCGCGAGACGCACCAGGAGATCCCCCGTCCCGCGCCCCCCCACGTCGGGAAGACCCTTCCCCCTGAGCCGGAACACCTGCCCCGCCGGCGTGCCGCGCGGGATCTTGACGGACGCCTTGCCGTCGAGGGTCGGGACCTCGACGTCGGCGCCGAGGGCGGTCTGGACGAAGGAGACGGGGAGTTCGCAGAAGAGGTTATTGCCGTCGCGTTCGAAGAACGGGTGGGGTTTGACGGTGACGTCGACGAAGAGGTCGCCGCGGCCGCCGCCTTCGGGGGAGGGTTCGCCTTGGCCGGCGACGCGGAGCCGGGTCTCGGTGTCGATGCCTGCGGGGATGGTGACCTTGATTTCGGCTTTTTCGCGGACCATCCCGCCGCCACCGCAGGGCTTGCAGGGATCCTTGATGTGTTTCCCGGTCCCGTGGCAGCGCGGGCAGGTGGTGCGGATGGTGAAGAAGCCGCCGCCCTGGAGGACCTGGCCGTGGCCGCCGCAGAGCGGGCATTCGGAGGGCTGGGTGCCGGATTTCGCGCCGGAACCGCCGCAGGTCTTGCAGACCTCGTGGCGCCTGACCTCGATCGTACGTTCGACGCCCTTCGCCGCCTCCTCGAACGCCAGCTCGACTTCGACACGGAGGCTGGCGCCGCGGCGCTGGCGCTGGCGGCCGAAGCCGAACAGGTCGCCGAAGATGTCGCCGAACGCCTCGAAGATGTCGTCGGTGGATGAGAACCCGCGCGGGCCGAAGCCTCCGGCGGCGAGGCCGTCGTGCCCGTACTGGTCGTAGCGCGCCCGCTTTTCGGAGTCGGAGAGGACCTCGTAGGCCTCCGCCGCCTCCTTGAACTTCGTCTCCGCCTGCTTGTCGCCCGGGTTCCGGTCCGGGTGGAATTTCAGCGCCGCCTGGCGGTAAGACTTCTTGATCTCGTCCAGGCCGGCATTCCTGGGGACCCCGAGAACTTCGTAGTAGTCCCGCTTGGAAGCCATGCTCCCTTTCCCGGCCGTTACCGGACCGACCCCTGGATCTTCGACTTCCTGTCCTTCAGGTCGGTCACGAGCGTTCTGGACGTGAGGAGCACGGATGCCACCGACACCGCGTTTTCCAGCGAAGTCCGCACGACGAGCGTGGCGTCGACCACTCCCGCCTCGAACAGGTCCACGGTCTTCCCCTCGGCGGAGGAGAAATTGTACCCGTGCGTCTTCGGCGCCTCGCGCACCTCTTCCACCACGACCGATGCGTCCGCGCCGGAGTTCTCGGCGAGCTGGCGCAGCGGCGCCTCGAGCGCCTTCGCGAGCGCGCGCGCGCCGAACTGTTCGTCGCCCTCGAGCTTGAGCGCGTCGACCGCGGCGATCGCCCGGATGAGCGTCACGCCGCCGCCGGGGACCAGGCCTTCCTCGCGCGCGTCCTGCGCCGCGTGCACGGCGTCGTCGGCCCGGTCCTTCTTCTCCTTCGCCTCCGACTCCGTCTTCGCGCCGACCTTGAGGATCGCGACGCCGCCGGCGAGCTTGGCCAGCCGCTCCTCCAGCTTCTCCCGGTCGTAGTCGCTCGTCGTCTGCGCGATCTGCGAGCGGATCTGGTCGATGCGCGCGTTCAGGTCCGCTTTCGCCGCCGCGCCGCCTGAGATCGTCGTCTTCTCCTTCTCCACCACGATCTTCTTCGCCTTCCCGAGGTCCGCCAGCTCCAGCTTCTCGAGCTTGCGGCCGGAATCCTCGCCCACGAACTGCCCGCCCGTGAGGCACGCGATGTCCCCGAGAATCGCCTTCCGCCGGTCCCCGAACGCCGGCGCCTTCACCGCGCACACCTTCAGGATCCCCCGCAGCCGGTTGATCACCAGCGCCGCGAGCGGCTCCGCGTCGACTTCCTCGCAGATGATGAGAAGCGGCTTTCCCTCCTGCGCCACCTTCTCGAGGAGCGGCAGGAGCTCCGGAATGCTCGATATTTTCTTTTCGTACGTGAGAACGTACGCGTCCTCGAGCTCGCAGATCAGGTCCTCGGGCTTCGTGACGAAGTAGGGGCTCGCGTACCCCTTGTCGAACTGCATCCCGTCCGCGAACTCGAGCACGGTCTCCATCGTCTTGCCTTCCTCGACCGTGATCACGCCCTCCGTCCCGGCCTTCTCCATGGCGTCCGCCACCTTCTCCGCCAGCGCGCCGTCGTGGTGCGCCGCAATGTTCGCCACCGCGAACCAGTCCGCACGCCCCTTCGCAGCCCGCGACATCTCCTTCACGACCTTGAGCGCCGCGTCCCGGCCCTTCTCCAGCCCGCGCCTCACCGCCATCGGGTTGATCCCCGCCGCCACGTACTTGAGCCCCTCGCGCAGGATCGCGTGCCCCAGGATCGCCGCCGTCGTCGTCCCGTCCCCCGCACGGTCCACCGTCTTCGAACACACCTCGTTCAGGAGCTTCGCCCCCAGGTTTTCAAACGGATCCTCGAGCTCCACTTCCTTCGATACCGTCACGCCGTCCTTCGTCGCGTGCGGCACGCCGGATTTCTTCTCGAGAATCACGTTCTTGCCCGTCGGGCCCAGCGTGACGCGCACCGCATCGGCCAGCTTGCGGACGCCTTCCAGAACCTTCGCGCGCGCTTCCGCGTCGAACATCAGCTGCTTGGACATGGGGTCTCCGAGCTTGGGGGGGAAGGGGAAATTCCGGGGTCGGACTCAGGACCGGCCTAGAGCTCGATCTTCCCCAGGATCTCGTCCTCCTTCATGATCACGTAGTCCACACCGTCCACCTTCACCTCGGTGCCGGCATACTTCCCGAACAGCACCTTGTCGCCCTTCTGCACGCTCATCTTCGCCCGCTCCCCGGAATCCAGCAGACGCCCCGGTCCCGCGGACACGATCTCGCCCTTCTGAGACTTCTCCTTCGCCGTGTCGGGCAGCACGATCCCACCCTTCGTCTTCGACTCGGCTTCGATCGGCCGGATGACGACCCGGTTGTCCAGCGGCTTGATGTTCATGGGTGACCTTTCCTGTTGAATGACCTGTGATAGCGGGCGCGGGGCATGCCCCGCGCCCGCAGTCAGATGATTAGATGGTTAGTGATGATGACCCGAATGCTGGTGGTCTTCCTTCTTTCCCGGCTCGTCCACGATCACACATTTCGTCGTCAGCAGCAGCCCCGCCACGCTCGCCGCATTCTGCACCGCCGTCTTCACGACCCGCGTCGGGTCGATCACGCCGCGCGCGATCAGGTTGCACGTCTCCCCCTTGTCCGCGTCGTACCCGAAGTCCTGGTCCTCCTTGCGCAGCACGTCCCGCAGCTTGATCGATCCGTCCACCCCCGCGTTCAGGCAGATCTGCCGGAACGGCGTGTCCAGCGCGAGCCGCACCACCTCCACCCCCTCCTGCGCTTCGGGGTCGAGCTTGAGCCACTGAAGAGCCGCCGCCGCCCGCACGAGCGCCGCTCCGCCGCCGGGAACGATCCCCTCGGCCACGGCCGCCTTCGTCGCGTGGAGCGCGTCCTCCGCGCGGCTCTTGCGCTCCTTCATCTCCGTCTCCGTCGCGGCGCCGATCCGGATCTCCGCCACGCCGCCCGCGAGCCGCGCGCGCCGCTCCTCCAGCTTCTCACGGTCGTAGTCGCTGTCCGTCTCCTCGATCTCCGCCTTGATTGCCGCCACGCGCGCCTCGATCTCCTTCTTCGCGCCCGCGCCCTCGATCACCGTCGTGTCCTCGTTCGTCACCTTCACCTTCTTCGCACGCCCCAGCAGGTCCAGCCCCATCTTCTCGATGTCGATCCCCAGGTCCTTGAACACCGGCCGCGCCCCCGTCAGCACCGCGATGTCCTCCAGCATCGACTTCCGCCGGTCCCCGTACCCCGGCGCCTTCACCGCGCAGACGTTCAGAATTCCGCGCAGCTTGTTCACCACCAGCGTCGCCAGCACCTCGGACTCGACGTCCTCGGCGATGATGAGAAGCGGCTTCTTCGCCTCGGCGGCCTTCTCGAGAAGGGGGATGAGCTTGGTGACGGTCCCGATCTTCTCTTCGTGGATGAAGATGTAGGGATCGTCGAGTTCGACGACGCCCTCCTTGACGTTCGTCACGAACTGCGGCGAGAGGAACCCGCGGTCGAACTGCATCCCCTGCACCACCTTGATGTCCGTCTCGATCCCCTTCCCCTCCTCCACCGTGATCACGCCCTCGGCGGAGACCTTGTCCATCGCGTCGGCGATCATCTTGCCCAGTACGGGGTCCTTCGAGGCGACGGTGGCGACCTGTTCGATGCCCTTGCGCCCGTCGACCTTGCGCGACATCTTGCTCAAGGTTTCCTGCACGCGGTCGGCGGCGGCCTGGATGCCTCTCTGCAGGGCCATCGGATCGGCGCCGGCGGTCACCCGCTTCAGCCCCTCCCTGAAAATCGCCTCCGCGAGCACGGCCGCGGTGGTGGTGCCGTCGCCGGCGTCGTCGCCGGTCTTGCTCGCCGCCTGTTTGATCATCTGGGCGCCGACGTTTTCGTAAGGGTCGGAGAGTTCGATCTCGTCGGCGACGGCGGCGCCGTCGTCGAGGACGTTGGGGGCGCCCCAGCCGCGGTCCAGGACGACGGGGTTGCCGCGGGGGCCGAGGGTGGTCTTGATCGCGCGCGCCATCTTCTCCACGCCGCGGCGGAGGGCGTCGCGGGCGTCGGCGTCGAACATGAGCTGTTTGGCCATCGATCCGGTCTCCGGGTTGGGAGTGAACAGGGAATGGGAGGCAGAAACGCGAAACGCAAACCCTGTGCCCCCGGTCAGCGAGAGGAAGGAAGGCGCAAGGCGCGACCTGAACGGGACTTGCGGCACTCACGCGGACCTCCGCCCCAGCGCCGATTCTGTCAGACTGGCAGCGCCGCCTGCCTCAGACAGCAACCGCCCCGCGCCGGTCATACTTCTGCACCCGCGCCCAGGTGGGCAACATAACCCCTTCTCCGAAGAGGAATTGGATCTCCTATCCGCCCCGTGCCACTACGCTTTCCCTTCCCTGTTTAAGTTGACTAACTAACCCCACTCCCTATAATCCACCGCTCTTCAGGGAGAGGGACCTCCGAACTTCCGCAAATCACTCGCGCCGAAACTTTCTTCGAAAGGAGCCGTACGCATGGCCGACGCTACCGCAGGAATTGGTGACCAGGTCAAGGAAGCCTGGAACCTCGTCAAGCCGAACCTCGTGACCTGGATCATCGCGCTCATCGTGGGCGGAATCCTGTCCGCCTTCACCCTCTACCTCCTCCTCGGCCCCATGCAGGCCGGCTGGACCATCATGGCGCTCAAGTCGAAGCGCGGTGAGAAGATCGAAATCGGAGACCTCTTCAAGGGCTTCGAACGCTTCGTCGATTACCTCGTCATCGGCCTCGTCGGAATCATCGTGCCCTTCGGATTCCTCATCACGACCTGGGCCCTCCCCTACTGCGTCGACAAGAAAGCCCCCTTCATGGATTCGCTCAAGTGGGGCCTCGCGTTCTTCCTCAAGGACATCGTGGGCTGCATCGTGGCGTTCGTCGTGGCGTTCGTGCTGATCCTCGTGGGCGAAATCGCCTGCGGCGTCGGCGTGCTGGTCACGGCGCCCATCGCGATCGTCTACCTGAACCTGTTCTACCTCGCCAAGGAAGGCTCGGTTCCCGCCGGCTCGGAACCCGCGCTCCCGAAGGCGTAGTCGTCCCGCCCATCCGACGGGGGGAGGCGCACAGAGCGCTTCCCCCCGTTTTTTTGTCGGTAGAATGCGCCGATGCTGAAAACACTCCTCGCCCTCCTCTTCCTCGCGGCCCCCGCCGCCGCCGAACTCCAGGCCGGCTTCGCCAAAGTCGACATCACCCCCGATAAACCGGTCCCGCTGGCCGGCTACGGTGCGCGCCGCGGGCGCCTCTCCACGGGCGTCCACGACAAGGTCTGGGCGCGCGCCGCCGTGTTCGACGACGGGCACCGCCGGTCCGCGATCCTGTCGCTGGACACCGTGGGCGTGACGGCGGAGGTGCGGGATCTTCTCGTGAAGGGGCCGCTCGCGGAGATCGAGGTGCCGCCCGAGAATTTCCTCCTCTGCGCCACGCACAACCACTCGGGGCCGGGCGGGCTGTCGAAGAACGTGCTCATCCGCGTCGCGGCGGGAAATTTCGACCAGGAGCTGTTCGACGGGATGTTGAAACAGCTCGGGCAGGCACTACGGGACGCGAACGCCGCGATGGCGCCGGCGAAACTTGGCGTCGGGCGTGCCCGGTTCGAGGGGCTGAGCCGCAACCGCGCGGTCGAGGGCGGGCCGACGGATCCGGACGGACTGGTGATCAAAGTGACGGACGGGGACGACCGGGTGCGCGCGGTGTTCGTGAACTTCGCGGCGCACGCGACGATCCTGGGTTCGGAGAACATGGAGATATCTTCCGAATGGCCCGGAGCAATGTGCCGCGCCCTTGAAAACTCCCACGAGGGAAGCGTTCCCTTTTTCCTCAACGGCGCCGAGGGCGACCAGTCCCCGCACGCACCGGAGGGTGCGACCGACTGGGAGCGTATCGAAAAGATGGGCCAGGCCGTGGCCGATGTGGCCGAGGCGGCCCTCGCGGAGATCGAGACGACGGATTCCGTGGACGTGCGCGGCGTCCTCGCGACGCCGGCGCTGCCGCCGTCCTCGTTCCGCGGCGACTGGCCGACGCGCACGCCCGTGCAGATCTTCTGGATCGGTCGCGCCGCCCTCTTCTGCTTCCCCGGCGAGCCGTGCGTCGCGATCGGCGCGATGGCGAAGTCCCTCCTGCGCCGCGAGCCGCAGATCTTCCCCGCGGTCGTCGCCTGCGCGAACGACCACCTCGGCTATTTCGTGCCGCGCAGCTATTACTTCGCCGGCGGCTACGAATCGACGCTCTGCTTCTTCGGCCCCGACATCCAGGGCTGGTTCGCGCGCCAGTTCCAGCATCTGCTTCGGCCAGGTTCCCGATTCCCTCCTCCCGCCGCCGCCACCCCGTCCGAACCTCATGACCGCTTCAAGTCCGTCGTGTGCGCCGGATCGCCGCGTGAGATCGGCCTTGCCCACGGCACCGCGCTGCGGCTGGAAATCCGCGAGCACTCGAAATTCTGGCGCGGCCAGCTGACCGCGATGGGAAACGCGCTGCCCGTCCGGCAGTTCCTCCCGCTCCCCGACGACGTCGACCCCGGGCCCCTCCTGTATCCGCTCGTCGCGGTCCGGGCGCGGCTTCTCCTCAGGCAGTGCGAGCCGGATCTGATCGCGGAGATGGAGGGCATCGCGGAGGGCGCGGGCGTGTCGTTCGACGAAATCGTCTTCCTCAACACGTGGCTCGCCGTCGCCGACCAGACCGACCCGACGGCGCTGTTCCGCCTCAAGCCCGGCTGCGCCACCGCGGCCGGCGGGAACTTCCTGGGACACAACGCGGACTGGCCGCCGACGAGGGGCTTTCCCGACGTCGGCGCGCTCCTCGTGATCCGGCCGCAGCGCGGCCGCGCCGTGGCGATCATGACGTTCGCGGGCTGCGTCGGCGGCCCGACCGCCATGAACGCCGACCGCGTCGCCGCCGCGGTGGACTCGCTTCCCGCCCCCGACGATACCTCCCTCGAAGGCCTCCCCGTCTGGCTCGCCCTCCGGACCGCGCTTCAGAATAACACCATCGCCGCCGACGTCGCCGAAGCGCTCGAGCTCTCCCCCGGCACGGCGGGCTATCTCGTCACGCTCAAGGACCCCGCGGAGACGATCCGGCTCCAGCTTTCGGCCGACCACGCCGAGCGCAACCCCGGGAAGCCGCGCGCGGCGCCGAAGCACGACCGGAAGCGCCGCTCGGCGGTGGAGGAGTTCCTGGGGGCGACGCCTGCGCCGAAGGCGGCGGATCTGCGCGCGCTTCTCGGCGACCGCGACAGGAAGGTGCTGGCGCCGTACACGCGGCACAGTGTGGTGATGAGCGTGAAGAGCGGGACGTGGTGGATCGTGGCGGGGCCGGGGGCGGACGTGGAGCCCGGCGCGTACGAGAGGCTGGGCGTCGGGAGACTGCTCGACGGGAAGTAACGGGAAATCTGCCGGATGACGGGCCGCCCCGGGAACCGGAGCGGCCCGCCGAGTCGGCCGAGCCAGGAGAGGTAGACGGCTTCCCGAACTCTCCGACGCTGACACTGGCATCCTTCGACTCGCGCTGCCCGGCTGCAGCGAGCGAAGCGAGTCGAGGGGGCTTAGAAATCGACCTGCGCGCGGAGAACGACTGCGTTTTCGTCGTCCAGGACACGGCCGTTGGCCGTCAGGAACTCGCGCGAGTCCTGATGATCGTAGCGGTAGTGCACGAACATCGCCGAGATCCGGACGTAGGGATTGGGATAGTAGTTGAGGCCCGCCGCGTATTCCTTCAC
>JACPRD010000178.1 GCA_016190145.1 Planctomycetota bacterium
GCGCCGCCGCGCTCGCCCCCAGCCAGAGCCCGAGCGGCACCGCCCACGCAAGCGCCAGCGCCGCGAGCGCCGCGGAGACGGGGAACGAGGAGACCACTATCTCCCCCACCGTCCAGTCGAGCTGGCTCATCGACGGCCCGAGATCGCCGCGTACGAGCCCGCGAAAGTAGTACTCGAATTGTTTGTAGAGGGGCTCGTTCATGTGCCACCGCGCATTGAGCGCGGCGCGGACGTCCGGGGGCGGCTCCCGGTCCTCGTCGAACGGCCCGCCGGGCGCGAGACGGACGAGCACGAAGACCAGGACCGCGATAACGAGGAGAACGCAGGCGCCGGAGCCGAGGCGGCGTGCGAGGAACAGAATCACTCGAGGCTCCCCCCCTGTCGAATCGCGGCGACCCGCACACTCCCGGCTCAGCCCATCACGTCCGGGCCCGGATGGCGCGCATCTTCCCCTCTTCCGCCTCGCTCCCCAAGGGGAAGTGGCTTCGCGATTCCTACCGAGGCGTCGGATTCTCCGGAGCCGGCGTCTTCCAGAACACCCAGAGCTTCCACGAATCGCCCTCCCCGTACTCGGGCCAGTTGGAGTCGCGGAGCCGGCACTTGCATCCCGCGCCCGCTTCGATGGCCCTCAATACCTCGCCTGCGGTGAGCTCGGCCTCCACGGCCTCCCAGCGCGCGCTCGAGGTCCGCAGGAGGGGATCGAGCACGACCGGGAATCCTGCCTGCTTCGCCGTTTCGGCCGCGAGGTCCTCCGCCGAAAGGGGGCAGCCATTGAGCGTCACCTTCCGGGCGAGCAGTTCATTCTTCCGCGCGTCCTTTTGCTTTTCGTGCTCCGCGCTGAATTTGTCCGACTCGGCGAACTCTTCGATCTCGCTCCGCAGGTGTAGCTCGACCTTGTTCCCGTCCACGAACGTCCCCATTTCGAGCGGGGCCAGGATCTCCCGAAGCGCTTCTTCCAGCGTGACCGATTCCTGCACGATCGTCACGCGTTCGCTCTCCGGCGGGTCCCCGGACCGCCTGTCTTCGACCGGCACTCCGAATGTGCGCTCGAGCGTCTGGAGCGCTTCTTTCAGCGTCACTTCGACCAGCTCCACGCGCGCCCGCTTGTCGCGCATCGCGGCCAGCGTGGCGGCGCCCTCGGCTTTCTCCGCCTCGGGGCTCCGCGACTCGCGCTCCAGCGCGTCTTCCCAGCGGAGGAGGTCCGGCATGAACTCCGGCTCGCACTCCGCGCGGCCTTCCCGCGGCACCAGCCACGTCACCCCGTCGACGCCGACCGCCATGCGCAGGCTGAAGTAGGACGCGATCAGGCTCAGCGTCGACCGGGCGTTGAGGCTGTGCGTCCGGATCGTGAGGGTCGGGTAGCCCGGCGCGCAGGCCGGATCGATGCGCACCACAAGTCCGCCTGCCGCGCCGAGCGTGCCCGGCAGATCCGCGAAGGCCACCTTTTCGACGTCGAGGCTCACCAGGGTCTCGTCCATGCGGCGAAACGTCGCCTCGCGCATTTCCAGGTACGCAGCCCACGGGTGCGGAGGAGGGGCGGCTTCCTTCGGGACGCTCCCGGGCTCGAGGAGCCGCAGACCGCGCCACTTGCCCGCGGGGGGCGCACCGTCCGGCGGCGGGGTCTTGGCGTCGCCGGTCCCGTTCGCCGCGCTCCCGGATCCCGCTGCGGGAGTCGCCCCCGCTCCCGGCGCGGATGCCGGCGGCTCGGCGTCGTCGTGCGAAGCGCGCAGCCGCCAGAGAACGAGGGCACACAGGAGCAACATCGCGGACAGCGCTACCAAAGCTCGGGTTCTCGCCGGAATCATGCCCACAACCATAGCGCTGAGAGAATAACTTGTGAGCCCGAATTCGCGCGATCCGCTGCCTTGGCGCGCGCCACATAATTCCCTTGGCGCGCTTCGAGGCGTGGTTGAGTCTCACTTCAGCGGACCGACCTCGAGCGGGAAGGAATTGGACCTGACGTACCCGCCCAGAATTGCGGCGCCGTACAACTCAAATGTGAGGACGTGGCTCTTGCCGTCCCTGAGGTCGTACGAGTAGGCAACGTGTCTGTCACCCGAGTTCTCGGTGGGAGGGATTCGCCAGCAGCTGGCGAACCCCGCCCCTCGTGGCGATGAGTCCCTGGAAATCGGAGTCGCGCCGAATGGGCGCCGATTTGTGAAGTCCTCCGGGTCGTAGCCCTCGCGGTCCCTGAAGGAAACGGTGGCCTCGGGAAACGAGAAGCCCAGAAGGACGACCTCCGCCCACTTGCTGCCCTCGAGCGACGCTAGATCCTCGGACGTCACGACTTCGATTCTGAGCCCATCTGCGTCCGTACCGACAACCTGAATCGACTCAATCTCGACTTGCTTCGTCCCCCGGAAACACCCGGAATTCGCAAGCGCGGCGACGACGCACAAGATCGCGCGAATTGAATTGCGAATCAAAAAGCTCTCCGAAGCCGGCAGGCTGGATGACGCAGGAATCAATGCGACACCAGGATGCTCTCTCCGCCCGGGGCGAAGCGGCTCATCGTTCCAAGCGCGGCATCGTCCTTGTTCATGTCGACGCTCCGGACCTCGTCCGGCGGCCATCCGGGTCTCTGCGCAAATTGTCATCGCACGACCTCCACTTCCGACAGCGGATGTATGCCCAGTATGTTCTCCCGGATCCCCTTGACCCCCGGCCGCCACAGCTCGATCGTCACCGGCACGTACATCGGCGCGACCGGGCCGCGTTCGAGGAGCACGCGCTCCGCGGCGGCGAGCGTCGCGAGGCGGGTCTCGCCGGACTCCCCTTCCGCCTTACGGAGCAGGGCATCGTAGTCCGCGTCGGACCAGCCGGTGCGGTTGTTGCCGCTTCCCGAAAAGAAAATATCGAGGAAGGTCGAGGGGTCGGGGTAGTCGCCGATCCAGGAGGAGAGGCTGATTTCGTAGTCGACGGCGCGCTGGCGGCGGGACTCCTCCTTGCCGTCGGCGCGGTCGAGGACGACTTCGACGCCGAGTTCGTCCTTCCACATGGCGTGGAGGGTCTCGGCCATGACGCGGTACTCGCGAAGCGGCTTATAGAGGAGACGGATGCGCGGGAGGCGGCGGCCGGCGAGGAGTTTCCGGGCGGCGTCGGGGTCGAAGAGCGGGGCTTCGGAGGTGGCATATCCCTTGAACCCCGGCGGCACGAACCCCGCGAACGGGAGCTGGCCGGCGCCGTTGAGGTCGGTGATGCGGCGGCGGTCGATGGCGAGCGAGAAGGCGCGGCGGACCGTGTTGTCGTCGAACGGGGGGCGGGTGGCGGCGAAGCGGAGGAAGGAGATGCCGAGGCGCGGGGCGACGTGGAGGTCGGGGCGGCCGGCGAGGTCGCGGACGAGGTCGGGCTGGGGGTCGACGATCCAGTCGGCGACGCCGCCCTCGTAGAGGTTGAACTGGGTGGGGCCCTGGGGGACGGAGAGGAAGGTGATACCTTCGAGGCGGGCGGGGGTGCGGTAGCGGGGGTTTCGTTCGGCGACGATGCGGAAGTTGGGGTCCCAGCAGGCGAGTGTGAAGGGGCCGTTGGATGTGAAGTGGCCGGGGCGGGTCCAGAGGCGGCCGTGGGTTTCGACGGCGGGGCGTGGGACGGGGAGGAAGGTCATGAGGGAGGTGAGGGTGAGGAAGTACGGGACGGGGCGTTCGAGTTCGACGACGAGCGTGCGCGCGTCGGGCGCGCGGAGGCCGACTTCGGCGTCCGGTATTTTCTTTTCGCGGAACGCGCGCGCGCCGCGGATGCAGGCGAGGAGTTCCCAGTTGGCGGCCTCGGGCGTCGAGAGGACGCGGAGCCACGACCAGCGGAAGTCTTCGGCGGTGACGGGTTTGCCGTCGGACCAGGAGGCGTCGCGCAGGCGGAAGGTGTACAGCCTGCCGTCCTCGGAAACGACCCACGACTCCGCCGCACCCGGCCGCGGCTCGAGCGTCGCGCCGTCGGGGACGGTGAGGCCTTCCAGGAACGCCGCGAGGAGGCGTCCCTCGAGGACGCGCGTCGCGAGCGCCGGGTCGAGCGTGCGGGGTTCCTCGCCGAAGATGACCGTGAGGCCGCCGCGCGGCGGAGGAGGCGCACTCCAGTGCAGACCCAGGACCGCGGCGGTCGCGAGCGCTGCGCAGAGGAGGATCACCGGTCGCATGGATTACCTTTATCCGAGGCTGGCGGCTGCGGCGCAAGGAATGGGTTTGGCGGGGTTCGGCGTTCGGGGTTCGGCGTTCGGCGTTTTGGCCGGAGCGCAGCCATCGACGTTGATCCTCTTTTATCGCCTTTCCAAGTCTTTCGTATCGCCGTTCATCGCCTTTCATCCAGAAAGGAACTGCGCATGAAAGGCGATGAACGGCGATACGAAAGACTCTGGAACAGCGATAAAAGAGGATCAACGTCGATGTCGTGGATCGCCGCTGGACGGCCCCTACGGCGCGCTCACCGCTTCGAAAAGCGTCCGACCAACCTGTCCGAGACTCGCCGCCGAACACTGCTCGGGCGTGTCGTCGCCGGTGTGGAAATACGGGTACTCGAAATCGATCAGCAGAATGACCGGGATCCCGGCATTGAGAAACGCCGTGTGGTCGTCCATCATCGTCGATTGATCGTCGTCCAGAAACGCCGCCGCACCCGCCCGCTTCGCCGCCGCCCAGACGCGGTCCACCACCGCGCGCGCCTTCTCGCGCGAAAGCCCCTCCCGCCGGATCGCAAGCCGCGAATCCCCCACCATGTCCACGATCACGCCCCACTCGACCCTGTACTGCGGATGGTCGCGCATCCAGGCCCTGGAGCCGAGAAAGTAGTCCTCCCAGATCCCCTCGCGGCCGAAATCCTCGCCGTCGAAGAAGATCAGGTCCACGCCGACCGGCGGCGCGTGGTCGCGCCAGCACAGCGCGAGCTCCAGCAGCACCGCGACCCCCGATCCGCCGTCGTTCGCGCCGACGATCGGGTACACCCGGTCCTCCACCCGCGGGTCCTTGTCCGCCCAGCTCCGCGTGTCGTAATGCGTCCCCAGCATGACGCGCTGCGTCAACTCGGGCCGGAACCGCCCCACGATGTTCCGGAACTTCGACGGCCCCGTCGCCCCCCGCGCCGTGTGCTCGAACGCGTGCACCTCCACCGCCGCCCCCGCCTCCTTCAGCTTCGCCTGGATCCAACCCTCCGCCTTCTCCTTGACGTCGCTTCCGTGATTCCGCGGCCCCATCATGCAGAGCTCCACCAGCCGCCGGTACGCCCGCTCGCCGTCGAACGGGTTGATGGGCGTGGGATTGGGAAGCGGCTTCGCGCGGTCGCAACCGGTGGCGGCGAAGAAGAGGAAGGTGACGATGGCGGTCCGCATGGCGTGGGGCCCTGACAGTGTTCGCGTGCCCCCGGCGGCGGAGCCGCCGGGCCCTTGCCCTTGCCCTTGACCTTGCCCTTGACCTGTCGTTTTGAACGGCAGGGCAAGGTCAAGGGCAAGGTCAAGGGAAAGGGGCGGCGCTTCGCGCCGCGCTTAGAAGACCATGGTATCCACGGGAGCAAAGTCATCGGTCAGCATCGGCACGTCGTCCGTCTTGAGCGGTTCCTCGATGAATCGCCGCGCGTCGTCGACGAAAGTCTCCGTCGGCGAGTTCCCCGCCGTCACGAACGACTGCGCCTTCATCACCACCCGTTCGAGCGTCCACGTGCCCGGCTCGTTCACCGCCACGAGCATCACGTTGCGCGTCGTGCGCGGCGACATCGGTGCGCCCTTCTCGCGCTCGTCCCACGTCGGGCGCGGGAAGACGTAGAGGCCCGGAAAAACCGCCGCGGCCGTCCGGTACTCCGCCCGCAGCACCTGGCTCTTGCGCCCTTCCAGCGAGGAATTGATGTTCGCCAGCAGCACGCCGCCGGGCTGCAGGATCGCCCGGATCTCTTCGAAGAACTCCCGCGTCGTGAGGTGGAACGGAATCTGCCCGCCGATCGTGTACGCGTCCAGCACGACGAGGTCGTACTTCTCCGTCGTACGCCGCACGTACCGCCGGCCGTCCTCCGTGTGAATCCGCAGCTGCGGACCCTCTTCGACGTGAAAGTACTTTTTGCAGACTTCCACCACGACCGGGTCGATCTCCACGAGATCCACCACCGCCGCCGGATCGTCCTTCACGAACTTCCGCGGCCCGATCCCGCCGCCGCCGCCGATCACGAGAATCCGCTTCAGTTCAGGCCGGAAGATCCGCGCGAGATGGAACGAGTCCGTGTACGGCGTGCGCGTCTCGTACGGCGGCGTGAGCGTGATGCCGCTTTCGATGTAGTTGTTGAACTGGAGGAAGCGTGCCTGGGCGCGGTCATCGTCGAGGACGAGGACGTAGTGGTAGGGGGAGTCCTTCTCGAAAATGGCGCGCTGGCCGCCGTGGAGAAGCGCGACGGGCGCGGGCTCGAGGAAGGCGACGGCGGGGCCGACGAGCGCGAGCGGCATCGCGAGGAGCCCGAGCGCGCGCGACTTCGGAAGGCAGATGAACGGGAGCGCCACGAGGCAGGCGCCGAGGGACTGCACGACGGTGCGCACGCCGAAGTTGGGAACGAGCCAGAAGGCGGTGAGGAGCGTGCCCGCGATGCTGCCGAGCGTCGAGAGCGCGTAGAGCTTGCCGGAGACGTTGCCGATTTTCTCCACGGCCTGCGCGGCGAGGCGGATGGCGAACGGCGAGACGATGCCCATGAGGATGCTGGGGCCGGCGAAGATCAGCGTGGTGGCGAGGAGCGGGCCCATGCGCTCGCCGAGGTTGGACTGCACGAGGGAGCGGCAGAGGGGGTTGGCGAAGAAGGGGATGAGGAGCATCCAGCAGCCCGCGGCGAAGACGAGCGCGTTCAGGACGAAAAACGACGGGCGCGCGTCGGCGACTTTGCCGCCGATGAAATAGCCGCCGGAGAGCGCGGCGAGGAAGACGCCGATGATGGAGCCCCAGACGTAGATCGAGGAGCCGAAGTGGGTCGCGAGCACGCGCGAGCCCGCCATTTCGAGGCCCATGAGGACCGCGCCGGATACGAAGACGACAGTCTTCAGGCGCCAGCCGGCGGCGGCGGGCGGGTCCGCGGGCTGGGCGGGGGCGGGTGTCTCGGGGACCTTCTTCTCTTTCTTCATGTCGGAATGCTGTACACGGAAACACCGGGAAAGACCATGGGAAACACGCTGATCGAGACCTTGTCTGAAGGCGAACCCGGAACTCCGAAGGCGAACGAGTTGCGAGTTCGGGTTATGGGTTGGGCTTCCGGGTTCGGAGTTCAGAGTTCTGAGCTTCGCGCGATCGCGGGGCGGTGCCAGGTTGCCAGGGCGATCTCGCGGCCGGGGGGAGGAGGATCCGCGACGTTGTACATCCCACCCCGCCCCTGAAACGCAATCCCGTCCTCCTCCCCCGTCCGGTCCGCCGCGAACACCGGCCCGCGAAATCCCCGCAGACTCGCCGCGGGGCCCTCTTCCCCGATCCAGTTCGTCGGCATCAGCGTGAGATCCACGCCGGCGCTCTCCGCGGCGATGTCGCTGTAGACGACGTCGTGGCAGATCGCGATCCCGATCCGGCCGAGCGCCGTGTCGAACGGGCCGCCTCCGTCGCCCTCGCTCGCCCAGTTGTAGTCGTGACCGTAGAGGCGGCGTTTTCTATAGAGGAAGCGGTCGCCGGCGGGGGAGACGAGGGAGGCGCTGTTGAAGAGGGCGCGGCGGTGCGACTCGACGAAGCCGTACGCGATCCACAGGTCGAGTTCCTTCGCGAGGGCCGCGACGCGCTTGAAGGAAGGGCCGTCCGCGGGCTCCGCGACCTTGCGGGCCTCCGCGGCGCTTCCGAACGCGAGGCCGGTGGCGGCGAGTTCGGGGAAGAGTGCGAGGCGGGCTCCGTCCGCGCGCGCGCGGCGGGCGACGCGCTCGATCGACGCGAGGTTTTTCGGGACGTCGCCGGGGACCGGCGCGATCTGGCCCGCGGCGAGAATGACTTCTTCGAACGCGACCGCGCGCGCGGCGGCGCGCACCGCGCGCTCCAGGAGCTCGCGCGGCACGGCTTCGAACGGCGGCACGTGCACGAACCCCGCCGGCCCGCGAAACGTCGAGAGCGCTTCCCAGAACACCCGGTTGCACAGGAACCCGCCTGCGTCCTCGGAGTCCGCGACGGGGGCGCCCGCGCGCCGGAGCGCCTGCTCGATGCGGGCGATGGGAAGCGTGGACTCGCGGCGCTCGGGCCCGCTTTCGTCGATCTTCCCGGCGCGCGTCGTCCCGTCGTTGTCGGCGGTCGCGGCATCGCAGCGGTTGGCGGCGAAACGCTCGAGCGAGATCGCGGAGCGCTTCTGCGCGACGCCGAACATCGCGACCGCGCCGGGTCGGAAGTTCTCGATCTCTTCGCGCAGCCGCGCCGGGCCGCGCGCGTACGAGACGGGAAGCCGCACGGCGCGGACGAGCACGTCGCCCCAGAGCTCCCCGTCGAGCGGGCGGACGGCCTCCCAGGAGGGATTGACGGTGACCTCGCCGAAGGGTTCGAAGCCTGTGAGGAGGAGGCGGCGGAGGGGGGGCACGAGGAAAATTGTAATCAATGATCCCCGCGCGGTCTCGAGATGGGTCGTCACAGCGGCACATGCCGCTTGTCGGGTCTGGTACGAATGCATAGAATGCACGCAGTGAATGCACAGGAGGTCCTTGCCGTGAGACACTTGACCGTCCGAGGCGTAGACCCGACGCTCGAAAAGGCGCTGTCCCGCGAGCAGAAACGCAGGGGAACTTCCCTGAACCGAACCGTCATCGATCTGCTTCGCAAAGCCCTGGGACTGGGCGGAAGCCCCGTTGTCGACAACGGGCTCGGAAAACACGCCGGAGGCTGGACGGAGGAGGAGTTCCGCCGTTTCGAACGTGACACGGCGTTCTTCGAAGAAATCGAAGAAGAGCCGGCACCATGAGCCGGCTCTGCCTGGACACTTCCGCCTACAGCCATTTCAGGCGGGATCAACCGGAAGCAGTCCGCCTGATCCGAAGTGCCACCGAAGTCCTGATGCCCGTGATCACGCTTGGGGAGCTCCGGACCGGATTCCGGCTGGGCGATCGGCCTGCACCGAACGAGGCACGACTCAGCGCGTTCCTGTCCGAATCCGTCGTGAGGATCGTCGATGTCGACGACGCCGCCTCCATCTTGTACGCGGAGCTGGGCGCCGACCTGCGCCGGCGGGGAGTCCCTGTTCCTTCCAACGACCTCTGGATCGCTTCGCTGGCTCTTCGGGAAGGCGCTACCGTGCTGACGTTTGACGATCATTTCCGCGGCATGGCCAGAGTCGGGGTGCTCATCCTGAAGCCGTGAGGGGGGAAGGTACGCGCGTCGGGAGCCCTTGCCACGACCCCGGCTGCACGCCTACGATTAACCCCATGAAACATCCCTCCCGGCCCGGTCCGGCGGAGGCGGCGCCGGCGCCGACTCCGGTCGAGCTGGCGTGGCGGCTCGGGGAGCGGGTGAAGGAGCTGACGTGCCTGTACGCGATCGCGCAGGCGGCGGCGGAGCCGGAGCTCGTGACGGAGCAGGTGCTGGCGCGGATCGCGGAGCTCCTGCCTCCGGCGTGGCAGTACCCGGAGGTCGCGGTGGCGCGGATCACGGTGGACGGGCAGGCGTTCGCGACCGGGGGGATCGCGCCGGCGTGGAAGCACCAGTGGGCGGACATCGTCTCGGGGGGGCGGCGGCGCGGCTCGGTGGAGGTGGCGTACTCGGAGGAGCGGCCGGAGTGGGACGAGGGGCCATTCCTCAGGGAAGAGCGCAACCTGATCAACGCGGTCGCGCGGCAGGTGTCGCTGATCCTGGAGCGGAGGCAGGCGCGGGAGGAGCAGGCGCGGCTCCAGGAGATGCTGCGGCACGCGGACCGGCAGGCGACGATCGGGCAGCTGGCGGCGGGCGTCGCGCACGAGCTCAACGAGCCGCTCGGGAGCATTCTGGGGTTCGCGCAGCTCGCGCGGAAGGCCGCGGGGCTGCCGGGCGAAGCGGCGGTCGACCTGGACCGCATCGTCGCCGCTTCCATGCACGCCCGCGGGATCATCCGCCAGCTCATGACGTTTGCGAGGCAGACGCCGCCGGAGACGCGGCCGCTGGACCTGAACGAGGTGGTGCGGGACGCGCTGGGGTTCGTGGAGAGCGGGGCGGCGAAATCGGGGGTTGCGATCGTGAAGAAGCTGGCGCCGTCGCTGCCGGCGGTGCCGGGGGACGCTTCGCAGCTCAAGCAGGTGCTGATCAACCTGATGGTGAACGCGATTCAGGCGATGCCGTCGGGGGGCACGCTCACGGTCGAGACGGGGAGCCGCGGGGGGGAGGCACTGCTCGCGGTCGAGGACACGGGGACCGGGATCGCGCACGGGATCCGGGACAAGATCTTCCTGCCGTTCTTCACGACGAAGGACGTGAACCAGGGGACGGGGCTCGGGCTGTCGGTGGTCCAGGGGATCGTGACAGGGCACGGGGGCTCGATCGGGGTCGTGAGCGAGCCGGGGCGGGGCGCGCGGTTCGAGGTGCGTCTTCCGGTCGCGCCGGCGGGGGGGAAACCCGCATGAGCGCCGCCGCCGAGACGATCCTGGTCGTGGACGACGCCGCCGAGACGCTCGAGATCCTGAACCGCAACCTGAGCGCCGAGGGATACGTCGTGAGGACGGCGCGCGGGGTCGGCGAAGCGGTGGCGGCGCTCGAGGCGGCCCCGGCGGACCTCGTGATCACGGACCTGCGGATGCCGGCCGTCGGCGGGCTCGACCTGGTGCGGCACGTGCGGGAGAACTTGCCGGACACGGAAGTCATGATGATCACGGGGTACGCGACGGTGGAGGGGGCGGTGGAAGCGGTGAAGTGCGGGGCGGAGGAATACCTCGCGAAGCCGTTCACGGACGAGGAGCTGTCCGCGGCGGTGCGACGCGCGCTCGCGAAGCTGCGCCTGCGGCGCGCCGCGCGCGGGGCGTCGCCGCCGCTTCCCGGAGCCCGGCACGGGCTCGTGGGCGAAAGCGAGAGCCTGCGCGCGGTGCTGGCGGCGGCGGCGAAGGCCGCGACGACGCCGGCGACGGTGCTGCTGACGGGCGAGAGCGGGACGGGGAAGGAGCTGGTGGCGCGCGCGATCCACTACGGCGGGACGCGGGCGGCGGCGCCGTTCGTGCCGGTCAATTGCGGCGGGATTCCGGAGGGGCTGCTCGAGAGCGAGCTGTTCGGGCACGTGAAGGGGGCGTTCACGGGCGCGACGGAATCGCGGGCGGGGTTCTTCCAGACGGCGGAGGGCGGGACGCTCTTCCTCGACGAAATCGGCGAGACGAGCGTGGCGATGCAGGTGAAGCTGCTGCGCGTGCTGCAGGACCACGAGGTGTGCATGGTGGGCCTGAATCGCGGGCGGCCGGTGAACGTACGGGTGATCGCGGCGACGAACAAGGATCTGCCGGGGCTGGTGCGGAAGGGGAAGTTCCGGGAGGACCTGTTTTACCGGCTGAACGTGATTTCGATCCGCATTCCGCCGCTGCGGGAGCGTCGGGAGGACGTGGCGCCGCTGGTGCGGGCGTTCGCGGAGAAGTTCGCGCGCGAGCTGGGGCGGCCGGCGCCGGTGATTTCGGAGCGGGCGCTGCGGAGTCTGGTGGACTACGACTGGCCGGGCAACGTGCGCGAGGTGGAGAACCTGGTGCAGCGGCTCATGGTGATGACGGAGGGCGGGACGGTGGACGTGGCGGACCTGCCCGCTCCGATGCGCTTTTCCGCTCCGCGGGAAACGGCGGCAGCGAACCGGACGCTGGCCGACGTGGAAGCGGAGCACATCGCGGCGGTGCTGGCTTCGGTCGAGGGGAACAAGACGCGGGCCGCGGAGATTCTGGGGATCGACCGAAAGACGCTTCGGGAGCGGCTGCGGGTGGTCGCGCCGCCGGAAGCGGGCGCCGGTACGTAATTCCCCGGCGGAGAGAAACGCCCCGGTCGCAACGGGGGCGCGGGGATCGGCGGCACCTCGGATTCGGAGGCCCCCGCGGCGGGCGTAACCGGGGCGAGCGCCGCGAGTTGCGCCCGACTCGAGAGCCGCGCGGACACCCGATCCGGCGCCTGGCACCGGCCTTGCGTAAGCCCCTTCCGAAACCCTCGTCCCCTTCGGAAGGAGAGTCGAACCATGAATTCGCCCGAGACCCTCAAGGGCCTGTGCCAGACCTGCGGGCATGTGGAGCGGTGTGCGTACCTCGCGCTCTGCGATCACCCGCGCATGCAGTGCGAGGAGTTCTTCGCCCCGGGAGCCGAGCCCGCGCCCGTCAGGCCGCAGGCGCCGGAAGTCGCCGCTCTCGAAGCGGATGCGGGCCTGATGGGCCTCTGCGCCAACTGCCAGGCGCGCGCCGAGTGCTCGTACGCCCGGCAGCCCGGAGGCGTGTGGTTCTGCGAGGAGTACCGCTGAGATGCCGCAACCCATCACGGAAGCGGCGGGCACGGCGCTCGCGGGACCGGCCGGAGAGCACGGCAGCCTGTACGAGGCCGACCGCGTTCGATTCAACCGCGCCGCCGACGTCATGAATCTCGACGACCGCGCGCGCGCGGTCCTGAGCGAGCCGAGCCGCGAGATCATCTACCACGTGCCCGTCCGGATCGCCGCCAGCCGGAACCCGGCGGAGAACGGCCGCACGCGGACGTTTCTCGCCTGCCGCGTCCAGTACAACTCCGTGTACGGACCGTACAAGGGCGGCATCCGCTTCCACCCCCAGGTCTCCCTCGACGAGGTCAAGGCGCTCGCCGCCGCGATGACGTGGAAGTCGCCGCTTCTCGAGATTCCGTTCGGCGGCGCCAAAGGCGGCGTGGCGTTCGATCCGGCGCGGTACGGGCCGGCGGACATCGAGGCGCTGACGCGCCGGCTGACGTTCGAGATGCTGTCGGACATCGGGCCGGACCAGGACATTCCGGCGCCGGACGTGAACACCGACGAGCAGATCATGGACTGGATCTACGACACGTACTGCGTCCACGCGGCGCAGCGCTACCATCCGTCGAACGCGGCGGTGGTGACGGGCAAGTCGGTGGCCTGCGGCGGCCTGCCGGGGCGCGCGCCCGCGACGGGCCAGGGGCTCGCCCTCGCGCTCCGGGAGTGGATGAAGGAGCGGCGAAAGGACCCCGGCGGCCTGCGCGTCGCCCTCCAGGGCTTCGGCAAGGTCGGTTCGCACGCCGCGCGGTTCCTGCAGGACATGGGCTGCCGGATCGTGGCGGTCGCCGACGCGCGCGGGGCGGTCGCTTCGCCCCGGGGCCTCGACGCGCGCGCGCTCGCCGAGCACGTGCGGCCGGCGGGGACGGTCGCGGGATTCGCGGGGGCGGCGGCGATTTCGGAAGAGGAGTTCTACGCGGCCGACGCCGAGATTTTCATTCCGGCGGCGCTGGAGAATTCGGTGACGAAGCGGACGGCGCCGCTGCTTCGCTGCCAGGTAGTGGCGGAGGGGGCGAACTGTCCGACGACGCTGGAGGGGGACGAGATTCTGGCGGAGCGCGGGATCGACGTGCTGCCCGACATTTTCGCGAACGCCGGCGGGGTGGCGGTGAGCTATCTCGAGTGGCTGGTGAACCGCGGCACGCACACGTTCACGACGGAGGACATCGACCGGTTCCTGTCGGAGCGGTACGCGCGCAATTACGGGATCATCGCGCACACGCGGACCCGGTACGCGACGGACAGGCGGACGGCGTGCTACATCGTCTCACTCGGGAGGATTGCGGAGAAGATCGTGCACCGCGGGCTCTATCCCTGAGTTCTTTCTCTTTTTTTCGTTTTCATTCGCGTCCCCGTCGTTCGCCTTTCGTCTTTCCTTCCTGCCGGATTCAGAAGAACGGCAGGGGATAAAGACGGATAGGAACGACGGGACGCGAACCCCGGCCCCCTCCTATTTCAGGACGACGCTCCGCCCCCTGTTCTCCTCCGCCAGCTTCTTCAGCAGATTGTCGGTCACTGCGACCAGCTCTCCCGCGCTGATCGTGTGGATCACCACCCCGCGCGCCGCGTTTGTCCTGCGGACCCACGCCAGCAGCTCGACCGAGTTCGTGATCGCGCCGTCCGTCGGCTGCCCGTCGCTCAGGACGTAGAAGGTGTCGGCCTCCCGGTCCTGGAACGCGCGCTGCAGCGCGTCGTACAGGTTGGTCGCGCCGGCGGGCGCCTGTTTCTCGACGAACGCCAGCGCGTCGGCCCGGGCAGCGGGCGAAGCCGCGGCGAGGCCGTCCTTCCACGGGTGCACGTCCGACCCGAACGTCACGATGTTGAACCTCACGTCCTTCGGCAGCTTCCGGATCGTCTTCGCGAGCTCCCATTTGCAGAAGTCGAGCCGCGTGTTCCCCGCGGGGCCGCCCTCGGGGCCGCTCCGCGTCCCGGCCGACATCGCTTCCGCCATGCTCGAGGAGACGTCGAGCACGAAGACGAGGCGCTTGCTGACGACCGGAATGTCGTGGTAGCTGACCTCCGTCATGCCCACACCGGCCGGCGCCGCCGCGGGCTTTTCCGCCGGCGGCTGGAACCCCTCCTTGTGCGACTTCCACCACTCGCGCCATTTCTTCGCGTCGCGCCCGAACGCCACGCCCGTGATGCGCGCGAGCGCGCCCGCGACGTCCGCCGCGAGCCGGCCGTCCTCGTCGTCGAGCCGGTCGATCAGCGGCCCGACGGCGTCCGCGCGGCGGAGGTTCGCGAGCGCCTCGACGGCCGTCGCGCGCAGCTTCCAGTCGCGGTCGGCGAGCAGCTTCAGCAGCCCCTTGAGCGCGCCCGCATCCCGCCGCGCGCCCAGGAAGTGCGCCGCCTGCATCCGCAACGCCGCGGATTTCCCGGACCCGAGGATCCCGCGCGCCAGCTCCAGGATCCGCGCATCTTCGTTTCCACTCTCCTCGAGCGCCCAGAGCGCCGTGAACGCGGCCTCGTCGTCGCCGGCCGCCAGCTTGAGAAGGCAGTCGACCGCCTCGGCCGCCGCAAATCCCCTGAGCGCCTCGATCGCCGCCAGCCGCGCCACGAGGTCCGCATCCTTCGTGGCCTTGATCAGCGCCGCGACCGCCTCCGCCCACCCCATCCGCCCGAGCCCCGCCGCCGCCGCGGCCCTCACGGCGGGGTCGCGATGCTGCAAACCCTGCCTCAGCGCCTCCGCGGCCTCCTTCGTCTGAAGCGAATGCACGATCGCCGTCCGGAAGTTGTTCCGCATCCCCGGCTCCTGCTCGGCCGAATACGCGTTCAACAGCGCCGTCGCGGCCTCCCGCCCGCCC
>JACPRD010000179.1 GCA_016190145.1 Planctomycetota bacterium
CGTCGCGTCGATCCCGCGCGCCGTCGCCCGCCACGTCGTGAGCGAATCCGGCATGTCGAACTCCACCGTCGCCTTCCCGTCCGCGCCCGTCACGACGAACGCGTTCCAGTACGCCGTGTCGGCGAAGTTCTTGCGGACGACCGGCGGCTGCCCGGCCGTGCCGCCTCCGGGCTCGCCCGGATCGGCCGCGGCACGCGGCGCGGGCGACTCCGGCTTCTTTCCCGCGAACTCTCCGCGGTCGTCTCCCTTTTTCAGATCCTCCCTGAGGAGGCCCGACTTTGCCGGCGAGGCGTCGGCACCGGGAGGTTCGGCCCCGCCTTCGGCCTCCTCCAGGGCGTCCAGCGTCTTCGACTTCTCCTGCGCGTCCCACGCGCCGCCGTGCCTGCCACGGAGCAGCCCGCGCGGCCCGCCGTAACCCGCCGGATTGCCGTGCAGCTTCCATTCCGGGTACTTGTTCGAATCCACCGTGTGGCTCTGCGAGTGGAAATTGCGCGACGTCTGAAGCTCGACGTTCGCGTACCGCCGCCCGCCGTAGAAGAACAGCCTCACGTCGGGCACGTTTTCCGGCGCGATGTACAGCACGCTCTTGTCGATCACCGAAAGCGCGAACTCCAGCACCAGCGGAAGCCCCTTCCAGTCCTTCGCCTCGATGTCGTACCGCGCTTTTTCGCCGGGCTTGTACTCCTTCTTCGACGGCGTCATCGAAACGTCCACGAACTTGTCCGCCGGCGGCACGAACAGCTCGACGACCGACTGGTGGACCTGCCCTTCGCGCACCGTGACCGCCCGCACGAAGAAATTGGGGCAGTGCCGCTCGGCGAGCGGGATCTCCAGGATGCGATTCTTGCCGGCGAGGCGGATCATTTCGCCGCTCAGAAGCGACTGGTTCGCCTCCGTCGTCAGCCACACCGCCGCGCCCGCCCATTCCGACGACAGCAGCAGCCGCGCCGTGTCGCCGGGCCGGTAAGTCCGGTCCTCCGGCGTCAGGTCCACCGCGCTGAACTTGAGCTGTTTCCCGTCCGAGTCCGGGTCCGCCACGCGCAGGTTCACGCGCCCCTGCACCTTCTCGCCCCACGCGTCCTTCGTGTCGTAAATGAACGCGTAGAGCCCCTCGCGGTCGGACTGCCATTTCCAGAATCCGCGACCCTGCGAGTCCGTTTTCGTCGCCTCCGTCAGGAACGGCTCGTCCTTCCAGCCGCCGTTGGGCTGAATCGTCCCGTCCCACGTCATCCGCGCCACCGTGATCGAGCCCTCGCTTCCGAGCGGCTGCCCGTTCGCGTTCTGCGTCGCCATCTCGATCTCGACGTGGTCGCCCGCCGTGTAGAACCCGCGCCGCGCGTTGAGCGTCGCGAACATCTGGGTCCGCGTCACGCGGATCTGCCCCTCGCCCTCGATCGTCCGGCGCGAGGAATCCGTGACCTCTGCGTGAACCGTGTACTCGTGGTCGTGGTCCCCGCGCTCCTGCTTCGCCTTCAGTGTCGACCACTCGATCAGCAGCTTCCCGTCGGCGTCCGTCTTCCCGCGCCCGTCCAGCACCACCTCCCCGCCCCAGTCGCGCCGGCGCCCGCCGCCCCACCGGTCCCCGTAGAACCAGTCGAATTCCTCGCTCCGGTGCCACCAGTACCAGAAGTCCCGCCGCGTCACCGTGTAATGCACGTCGGCGTTCGGCACGCCGCCGCCGAAGTAGTAGCTCGCCGCAATCTCCGCCGTCAGCCCTTCGCCCAGCTTCGCCTGCTCCGTCTTCGACGTCACCTCGACCAGCACCTCCGGCTTCTTGTACTCCTCCACCCGGAACTGATACCAGCCGTTCGCCCCGTCCGCCTGCACGTTGATCGCGTAGACGCCCAGCGGCGGCTCCTCCTCCAGCTTCAACAGATCCCCCAGGCTCCCACGCTCGTTCGCCTCGTAGTCCCGGTTCACCAGCACGTTTCCCTTCGGATCCCGCAGCTCCACGTGAACGCGGCGGCTGGCGGGAAGCGCGTACCCCGTTTCGTTCGAGACCCGCACGGTCGCCTTCCAGTTCACCGTCTGTCCGGGCCGGTAGACCGGCCGGTCCGTGTACGCGTACACGCGCGGGCTGCGTGCGCCCTCGTTGTACGAATAATGGTAATTCCCCATCGTCGCCGCAATCCGGTCGCCCGTCCGCGCGAACGCCTGCACCTGCGCGCCCCGCTCCTTCCCGTTCAGCTTCGCCGAAGCCATCCCGTCGCGGTCCGTCTTCTCCGCGGTCTTCCAGGTGTCGTGCACCTGGCGGTTGTTGTTCCACCACGTCACCCGCTCCACCACGCGCACCTCGGCGCCCTCGACGGGCTGACCGCTCGCCGCGTCCGTCACGCAGTAAAACGCCTCCCGCGAGCCCAGCCGCTCCACCAGCACCAGATCGCTCACCAGCACCACGACGCTCGACACGAGCCCGTCCGCCGCCGCCGTCAGCAGGTACGCCCCTTCCTTCTTCGCCGGCACCTCCACGTTCTGGCTCCGCCACGCGTGCCGACCGTCGTCCCCCAGTTCCGCCGTCCAGCTCGAAACCTCGCGCCCCACGAACTTCTCCGCCATCCGCTGGACCGCGAAATTCGCAAAGTCGCCCGCGTTGAAATCATCCGCGCCCCCCTCCGCGTACCGCTTCCAGGCCGCCTCGAGATCGAATTCACGCAGGCTCAGCACCGCCTTCCCCACGTTCCGGTTCGCCAGCGCCAGCTCGATCTTCTCGCCCGGGAGCCAGTTGGAGGCCCCCGCCAGGCCGATCCGCGGCCTCCGGATCTCCTGCACGTGATACTTCGCGTCGGATACCCACTTCGAATCCTGGAAGTTCGCGGCGACCTTCTCGAACTCCTCGATCGCCTCCACGAACCGCTGGTTGTCCTCCAGGATCCTCCCGATCAGGTACTGCAGATCGGCGGCCACCCCGCTCTCGGGCCAGTCCTTCACCGCCGCGCGCAGCACCGCCAGCGCGTCTTCCACCGGATGGTCCTCGGGCTTCTGCGTGAAGTACCACGGCCGCCGCAGCAGGTACGCCGCCTTGTCCCGCATCGCCCGCGCCGCCACCGGCTTCTTCGCGTCCGGGTCCAGCCCCGGGACCTCGTCGAACAGGAACACCACCCTCTCGTTCGGAGTCCACGACGGGTCGTAGCGCTTCGCGTCCCCCGCGGGGTCCTTCCAGCGCTGCTCCCCCGCAAGCCGCTGCATCTGCCCCAGCTCGTGCATCGCCAGGTCCACGTTCAGCTCGCACACCAGGTCGCGCACCGCCACGTCCCTGTTCCCGATCTCCTTCGCGTCCTTCGGCGCCGCCACGAGCGCCGCCGCGTACAGGTCGCGCAGCTCGTACCCGACCTTCTTCGCCTCCTCGAAACACGCCCGCACGTTCCCCAGGTCCTCCTGCCACGTCCCCCGGTACTCCGCCCCCTCGAACCACTCTCCCCGCCGGCGATCCTCACCTTTCGCGTATACCTCGTGCGGCCAGTCGCGGTACATCCGCCCCATCATCATCAGCGCCCGCAACTTCCAGTGGTCCGCCGACTTCGCCGACTCCTTCAGCGACGCCTCGGCCTCGATCCACTGGCGCAGGTTGAGCTGCGACGTGGCGATACGGAAGTTCAGCTCGTCCTTCTTCTCGAAGTCCGGGGCGAGCTGTTTCGCCTTGAGGAAGTGCTCGAGCGCCTTCTTGTAGGACTTCTCCTCGTAGAACTTCATCCCCTTGTCGAATTCTTCTTTCGGGGAAGGGTCGCCCGCGCGGGCGAAGGTGAAGGCGAGGAAGACGGCGACGGCGGCGGCGGAAGCGGCGAAGAAGCGGGCTTTCATGGGACCTCCGTGGGTACAGAGTGTTTGAGGGTCGGGGGGTTGGACGAGATGGGAGGGCGGAGGTTCCTGAAAATCGGAGGAAATGTGAAATTGTCGGGAGGTGACATCCGCCTTTATCCTCATTTATCCTTTTCAGAAGCCTTTCTTATCCAGACGTGATCCGCCCTTTTTTCTCCAGGATTCGGCGGGGATGAAAGACGGATAGGCAAGGCTCTGGAAAAGGATAAAGGAGGATAAGAACGGATGACTAATGTCCCGCCGGCCCCCCCACGTCCTCGCTGTCCGCGTACTTCCCCGCGATCAGCAGGTCGTATCCCTTGTGCCGGGGATTTCTCCCCACCCCGTAGTACTCCGCGCTGCACTGGTAGCAGATCGTCCGGGTCGGAACGATGAAATACAGCACGAAATCCAGGACGACGATTGCGAGAAACGAGAGCCCCCACGTCCGCTGCGCGAACGCGATCGCCAGCACCGCCGACGTCACCATCACCAGGCACCCGAGGCCCTGCGGAAACGCCTTCTCCAGGTACAGATTCGCGCACCCGCACCTCAGGCACGCCGGCAGCTCCGGTTTCGACGGCATCGCGTCAGGAAATGCGATCTTCACCGGATCGCCACAGACGTGGCACTCGCCCGACGGATGTTCCGGGCTCAGCATCGTGAACCCGAGACACTTCTCCCGCTCGCACCAGGCGCGGACTTTCATGTCTATATCCGCCTCAACGACCACGTCGCCACCATCTCCCCGATCAGCACGAACACGCACGCGACGTAGAGGATCCCCGTCGCGCTCTGGTTCGACTTGATACGGATGCACTTCCAGGTCATCCACGCCAGCACCGCCGGCCCCACCACGCCGACCGCGACGCGCAGGAAGAACACGAGCTGGTCCTGCGTCGCGGCCTCGAAGACGCGCGTGAGAAAGAGCGCTTCCGCCCCCAGGACGAGCGCTCGCAGCGCGACGGCGCCTGCGAAGAGCCCGTTCATCCGGTTGAGGTAATCGAAGGACATGCCCTTCTTCACGAGATACCAGTGGCCGAGGACCATGGTATCGAGGACGGCGCCGAGCATGGCGGCGGAGGCGGCGAGGGAGGCGCCGGCGATCCAGGGGCCCGCGGCGGGCCCGGGTCCGCGGTGGACCATGGCGGCGACGCCCGCGAGGCCGGCGAGGGCGGCGGGCACCGAGGCGACGGCGGCGGCGCGATCGGCGCGCGCGTACAGGAGCGAGTTGACGAAGAAAGCGGCGCCGAGAAACACCCAGGCGGTGACGGCCGCCGCCGAGGCGTCCAGAGGCCGTGTCAGCGCGGCGCCCGCCGCGAGAGCCAGCGCCCAGCCCGCCATCATCTTGTAGAAGCCGCGCCCGACCTCGGCGATCGGGACCGGGACGCAGAACGCGAGGCAGCCGAGGGCGAGGACGAAGAGGAACGCCGAGAACCAGGGGACGGTCATCGCGGGGCTACGCGTCCTCTCCCACGAAGGGGTTGGACTTGCGTTCGCGGGACACGGTGGTGTCGGGTCCGTGGCCGGGGTGCAGGAGGACCGCATCGCCGAGTCTGAAGATCTTCCCGCGGATCCCGCTCACGAGCTGGTCGAAGCTGCAGCCCGGAAAATCCGTGCGGCCGATGGACCCGGCGAAGATCGTATCTCCGACAAACGCCCGTTGCTTCTCGGCATAGACGACGTGCCCCGGAGCGTGCCCGGGGACGAACAGCACGCGGAATGCGAGGCCTCCGACCGTCACAATCTGCCCTTCCTCGACCCAGACGTCGATCTCGGGCACCTCGACCGCGGGCAGCCCGAACATCGCCGCCTGTCCCGGCACGCTCGCGAGCATGTCGCGGTCGGCAGGGTGCAGGTGCGTCGCCGCCTTCGTCTTCCGCCGCGCCTCGGCGGCGCCGGTGACGTGGTCGATGTGCGCGTGCGTGATGAGGATCTTTCCGATCCGGAGCCCCTCCTGCTCCGCGATCGCCAGGAGTTCGTCGACCTCGCCGCCGGGGTCGATCAGCGCGCCTTCCTTCGTGGCCTCGTCCCCGACGACGTACGAATTCTCCTCGAACGGCCCCACCACCAGACGCCGCACGATCATCGGGCCCTCGTTTCCGCCGCCGTCTCCAGCGCCCGGTAAACCGTGTCCCGCCGCACCGGCACGCGCCGCGCCTCGACGATCAGCGCCTTCAGGTCCTCCTCTGTCAGCCCCTGCGGGCTCGTCGCCCCAGCCATGTGCGTGATCTTCTCCTCCCGCACCGTTCCGTCCATGTCGTCGGCGCCGAATGAGAGCGCCACCTGCGCGATGCGCGTGCCGGTCATGATCCAGTAGACCTTGATGTGCGGGAAGTTGTCGAGCAGCAGCCGCGAAACCGCGATGTGCCGCAAGTCGAGCAGCCCGCTCGACTTCCGGATGTGCGACAGGATCGAGTTGTCCGGGTGGAACAGCAGCGGGATGAACGCCGTGAACCCGTGCGTCCGGTCCTGCAGCTCGCGCAACTGCAGCATGTGGTCGACGCAGTCCTCCGCCGTCTCGATGTGCCCGTACAGCATCGTCGCCGTGCTCTTCAGCCCCAGCCCGTGCGCCAGCGCGTGAATGTCCTTCCACTCCTGCCCCGTGATCTTGAACTTGCAGATCTTCCTCCGCACCCGCTCCGCGAACATCTCGGCGCCGCCGCCGGGAAGCGAATCGAGTCCGGCGTCCATGAGTTCGCGCAGGACCTGCTCGTTCGTCTTGCCGAATTTCTTCGCGAAGAAGTCGATCTCCACCGCCGTGAAGCACTTGATGTGCAGGTGCGGCAGCCGCGCCTTGATCCCGCGCAGCAGGTCCGTGTAGTACGACCACGGCAGGTCCGGGTGCAGCCCCCCCACGATGTGGATCTCCGTCGCGTTCGTCCCGCGCAGCTCCTCCGCCTTCGCGAACGCCTCTTCCAGCGAGTACTCGTACGCCCCCTCCTCCCCCGGCTTTCGCGCGAACGCGCAGAACAGGCACGTGAGGACGCAGACGTTGGAGTAGTTAAGGTGCCGGTTGGAGACCCAGTAGGCGACGTTGCCGTTCAGGCGCTCGCGCACCGTGTTGGCCAGTTCGCCGACCTCGATCAGGGGGGCCTTGTAGAGGAACACGCCCTCTTCGAAGGAGAGCCGCTCTCCTTTCAGCACCTTCTCCCGGACCGAGTCCATCGTGACCACGCCGTCTCCCGCCTATTTCCAGCCCGGAGGCAGGCCCTTTTCCACCGGCCCGCGCCACGTGCTCATTCCCGGCACGACGTTGAACAGCCGCGTGAACCCGGCCGCCTCCAGGTACTCGCACGCGTACGCCGACCGCGCGCCGACCTCGCACGTCAGGTAGAGGTCCTTGTCGCGCGGCAGGTCGCCGAGGTGCGACTCGATGTCCGTGTGCGGCGCGAGCACCGCTCCCTTGATGTGCCGGGACGCGTACTCCTCGGGCTGCCGGACGTCCACGATCACCGCGTCCGCGCGGCCCGCGACCTCGGCCATCTTCTCCGTTCCGACCGTCTGGATCATCGCAAGCGATTCCTTTATGAAGTGCCGACGACATGGATGCTATCCCGGTGCGAGATGTTGGTCAATTAGCAGGGCGGTAGGGCGGGGCGGAAGGGCGGGAGGGCGAGAGGGCGGAAGGACAGTGCGGAAGGGCGGGAGGGCGCAAGGGCGGAAGTAAGGGCACGGGCAGCCGTGGTCACGCCCCTGCGTCCGGTTGCGAGAGTGACTGACGCACAGCTCGTGCCCTTCCGCCCTCCCGCCCTGCCCTGCCCTCCCAATTGCCCTTGACCTCGCTCCGCCCGCGCCTTACAAGATCTCCCTGTCGCGGAAGTGGCGGAATTGGCAGACGCGCTAGGTTCAGGACCTAGTGGGGTCACACCCGTGGAGGTTCAACTCCTCTCTTCCGCATGACACGCGCCGCCGGGGAAACCCGGCGGTTTTTTTGTCGAGAACGGCGATGTGGAACGTCGACGGGTCCATTGGCGGAGGGCAGATCGTCCGCACCGCGGTCGCCATCGCGGCGCTACGGGGAGTCCCCGTGTCGGTGACGAACGTGCGGCGGAACCGCGGGAATCCCGGGCTGCAGCGGCAGCACCTCGCTGCGCTCATGTCGGTCGAGCGCATCTCCGGCGGCCGGCTCGACGGGGCCGTGAAAGGCGCGACGTCCGTGACGTTCACGCCGGGCGCCGCGGAAGGGCCGGTACACGAGCGGGTGGACATCGGAAGCGCCGGGTCGACGATGCTCGTGCTGCAGGCGGCGCTGCCGCTTCTCGCGCGCCGCGGCGGGACGCTCATCGCCACAGGCGGGACCGATAATCCGATGGCGCCGCCCGTCGATTTCACGCGCGAGATCTTCGCGCCCGCGCTCGTCTCGATGGGCGTCCGCCCCGGGATCGAGGTCGTGAGCCGCGGTTTCTTCCCCGCGGGAGGCGGCGAGATCGTGGTCATCTGCCTCGAGACGCCGCGCTGGAACGGTCTCCGGCGGACGGCCTGGGGCGGCCCCGTGAAGATCGGCGGCACGGCGTACGCTTCCAGCCTCCCCGATCACATCCCCGACCGGATCCGCACCGCGGCGCTGCGCGAATTGAAGTCGGGGAAGGGTCTTTCCGCGGACGCGAAGGCCGCGCTGAGGCAGTGCGAATTCGACGTGCAGGTCGAGGTGACGAAGGGGCCGTCGCCGGGGGCCGGGATCGTGATGTGGGCGGAGGACGCGCAGGGGCTGCGTCTTGGTGCGGGCGCGCTGGGCGAGCCGAAGAAGCCGTCGGAGGAGGTCGGGCGCGAGGCGGGGGCGTGGCTGCTCGCGGAGCTGGCCGCGGGCGCGCCGGTCGACCGTCATCTTGCCGACCAGGTCCTGGTATGGGCCGCGTTTGCCTCGACTCCGAGCGAGTTCGTGATCAGCGCGGTCACGGACCACGTGACCTCCTGCGCGCAGCTCGTGCGCGAGGGAACCGGGGCCGCGATCGAGATCGAGGGGACGGGTCCGGCAACTGTCCGGGTGCGGCCGGATTTGGGGTAGACTGGTTTCCCCGAAACGACCGCCAAGGGAGGCTCGCCCCATGGAATCGCAATCGAAGAACGACTACATGGACCAGGTCCTCAAGGAACAGGTCCAGCTCGAGAACGCCCTTCGCGTGCAGCGCGCCGCGCCCGCGCAGGCTCAGCGCATGCGTGCCGGCGGTCCCGAGGACGACGGCACCCGCTTCTATGAGCCGGAGAGCGGCACACCCGCGGGCGCGGCCGTCGCCTACCGGATCACTGGGTTCTGGCGCTGGAAGAACGTCGTCGTGCCGCCCAACGCTTACGTCGTTCACACCCGCCGCGGCTACGCCGATCCCCTCCATTGCGGCCTCGGCACCTCCTTCCGCTTCGACCCCTGGACCGATGCCTTCATCGTGGTCCCCGCCGCGATGCAGACGATCCTCATCAACGCGCGCAGCATCACGCGCGAACGTCAGGGGGTGCTCGTGCAGGGCTACGTGCAGTGGATCATCGACGACTTCAAGCTTGCATACCGCAAGTGCGACTTCACGGACGCGCTCGACCCGATGCGCCTGGTGAACGTGCAGCTGCGCGAGCAGGCCGAGGCGGCGATCAAGGACAAGGTCGCGACGATGTCGATCGACGAGGTTCTCGCCGACAAGCAGCCGATCATCAAGGAGCTGACGGCGCGCCTGCGCACGATCATGGAAGGCGAGGGCGAGGGGCACGACCGCGGGCTGGGACTGCGGATCGTGACGGTGCAGATCAAGGAAGCGATCGTCAGCTCGCCGCGCGTGTGGGAGATGCTGCAGCGTCCGTTCCGCTCGGAGCGCGCGAAGGAGGCGCGGCTGGCGGAGCTGGCGAGCGAGGCGGTGGTGAACGCGAAGGAATCCGAGGCATCGAAGACGACGGCGAAGCTCAAGATCGAGACGGACGCGGAGGTGGCTCGGCTGCGCGGCGTCTCGGAATCCACGGCGTTCGACCGCGAGCAGTCGGAGAAGGCGCGGCGCGCCAAGGTCGAGGCGGAGGCGCTCGCCGCGACGCTCGCGCACGAAAAAGAAAAGATCGGCAAGCGCGCCGAGCTGGCGAAGCTGCAGATCGAAGTCGAACTGGGCCAGCAGGACCTCCGGAAAGCGGCGGAAAACCGCTGGGAGGAAAAGGCGATCGGGCTCGAGGCCCAGCGCCGCAAAGTCGAAAACGACCTCACGCCGACGGCTCTCCAGGCGCAGCTCATCGACCGCATCCCCGAAATCGCTTCGAAAATGCCCAAGCCGAACGAGCTGCGCAGCGTCTCGATCGGCGGGGGCGGGGACGGGCTCCACACCCTGGTCGCCGGACTGGTCGAGCTGGTGGACGCGCTCAAGGCCGGGAAAGGCGGAAAAGCCTAGGCCGTGGCCGAGGGCCTTCCTCTGAAAACCAGGCTGGTCCGCGCTTCTCTGCGCGCGGCGGCTCTCGCCGCAGGCCTGCTCCTGCTCCTCTTTCCCCACACCGGAAGGCTCGCGCGCGAAATCGCGGCGCTGACCGACCCGAACGCGCTGATCGCGCCCGACGATCCCGCCGTGGCGGCGCTGTCGGTTGAGGTGGACGCAAAGATGCCGGCGGGGCTCGACGGAGTGCACCAGGTGGCGTGGATCGAGAAATTCGTGCAGGTGCGGATCGCGTACGCGCACGACTGGACGCAGTGGTGGAACGTGGACTACTGGCCGACGCCGTCGGAGACGGTGGCGGCGGGACGCGAGGACTGCGACGGGATCGCCGTGCTGACCGCGAGCCTGCTGCGGCGGCGCGGGTTCAAGGCGCGGCTCGAAGGGAACATCCAGCACGTCTGGGTGGCCGTCGAGGACCAGCGCATCCTCTCCCCCGACGAGGAGACGAACTTCGACGAGAGAGGCTGGTCGCTTCCCGGCCTCCGGGAGATCTTCGAGTGGCTGCGCTACGCCCTCGTGGAATTCCCGTTCTGGCGCTGGTGTCTCCTCGGCATCTGGACGGTCGCGGCGCTGCGCTGGCCGAACGCTCGCCGCACCGCGGGGGAGACGATCGTCTGCCTGGCGCTGCTCGCCGCGTCCGCTGCTGCCGCTCGCAGCTTTCCCGTGCTCCTGTTCGGGCCGGTCCTGTTCGTCTCGGCCGGGCTCGGGACGTGGACCCTCTTCCGCCGCCCCGCCGCGGAGCTGCCGGACGCCGACCCGATCGCCCCTTCCCCGCCCTAAAATTCGGTCCGACTGCTGAAACAGAATTCGCGGATCTTGAGCGCCGGCACGCAGGCCGATCCGAAGGCCGACCAGGTGCTGGGCGCGATCACGCGCTCGCGCGCGACCAGTTCCACGGCGTGAAGGGCTTTCGCGATGCTCTGGGTAAACCGCATGTTCTTGATCGGATACCGCACCTTGCCGTCCTCGACCCAGAACGCGCCGTCGCGGGTCATGCCGGTGAAAAGAGCGATGGGCGGGTTGAGGAGGCCGTTGAGATAGTGGAAGCGCGTGACGAGGACGCCGCGGTTGGTCTGGGCGATCATCTCCTCGACGCAGGACATCCCGGGCGCGATGAAGATGTTCATGGGCGCGGCCGTTGGCGGGGCGCCGGGGGGGGGCGCGTGTCCCGTCGGCTTCGTACGGGCGCGCGCGGCGCTTCCGAAATCGTGCGCGACCTCGCGCGCGACGCCCTTGTCGATGAAGTGCACCGTCTGCTTGGGGCGTCCCTCGAAGTCGAACGGGAGGACGATGCCGTCGGCGTCGAGGCCGTCGTCGTAGATGGTGATCCAGTCGGCGGCGACGCGCTGGCCGAACCTGTCCTTGAGGAACGAGAGGCCGTCCTCGACGGAGCGGCCGGTGAAGGCGATCCAGGGGAGCCAGGAGAAGATTTCGGCCACGGCGGCGGGCTCGAGGATGACTTCGTACGTGCCGGGCTCGAGGTCCTTCGGATTGCGGCTCTCGACGCACTTGCGGATCGCGGTTTCCGCGAGGGTGGGGAGATCGAGGGCGCCGAAGCGGCGGTCGGCGTCGGCGGCGTAGCCCGAGCCGCCGCCTCCGGGGTCCATGGCGATGAGCTGGGCGTCGGCGACGGTGCCCTCGTGCCAGGCTTCGAGTCCTTCGGAGTTGACGACGGCCATGCGCGAATGGCGGGCGCTGAGGGCGCCGTGGAGCTCGGTGCCGTGGTGGCCGGCCTCCTTGAACAGGGGGGCGAGGGCGCCTGCGCGTTCGAGCGGGGACTGCCGTGCGGTCGCCTCGTCCACGCGCGGCGCCGGGCCGTACGACTGCGGGCCGGGGAATCCGGCCCACTCTTTCGCCGGTTGCGCGGCGGCGGCCATTTGCCGCGCGCGCTTGAGCGCGGCGCGCAGGTCGGCCTTCGCGAGCGAATTGACCGAAACCGAGGCGAGCTTCTTTCCGACCGCAGCCCGCGCGCTGACCGTCACGTCGCGCTCCGACATGTTCTGGTGGATGCCGTTCGCGGCGAAGCGGGTCGTGTCGAGGGACTGAGAGATGAAGAGCAGTTCCGCGTCGCCGCCTGCGCCTTCGAGCGCCGCCCTCAGCGACTTCAGGACTTCGTCCTTCCCCGGTTCCGCGTGCACCGACTTCGCCACAGGCTTCTTCTTCGTTTTCGCCTCGCTTTTCACCGGGAAGCTCCCATCTGGATGCCGCGGAATCGCGCCGGCGCCGCGCCGTGACCGACGCGCGCCGTCTGTCCCGGAACGCCTTTGCCGCAATTCGGCACTCCCCAGACGCGCCAGTGGGGTTTCGCGCAGACAGCGTCGCACGAGTTCCAGAACTGCGGGGTCATGCCGGAGTACATCGGATTGCGGTACATTTTCGTCTTCTTCCCGCCGCGGATTTCCCAGGCGGCCTCGCAGCCGAACTGGAAGTTCAGGCGGCGGTCGTCGATGGACCAGGACTTGTTCACGTCGACGAGGATGGCGCCGTCGGAATCGTCGAGGAGTTCGGCGGTGTCCCAGCGGCCGGGCTCCAGTGAGATGTTCATCATGCGGATCAGCGGGAGACGGCTCCACGAGTCAGCGCGCATCGCGCCGTTCGGCTTCAACTTCATCTTCGCCGCCGTTTCGCGGCTCGTCAGGTAGCCGACGAACACGCCGCAGTCGATGACGGGCCCGCGCGCCGTGGGGACGCCCTCGTCGTCGAACCCGTAGGAGCCCAGACCGCCCGGGATCGTCCCGTCGAGCGAAATCGTTACGTTCTCGCTTCCGTACCGGAATTTGCCCAGCTTGTCGGGCTGCAGGAACGAGCCGCCCGCGAGCGACTGCTCGGTGCCGAGCACGCGGTCGAGTTCGATCGGATGGCCGCATGACTCGTGGATCTGAAGGGCGAGCTGCGGGCCCCAGAGGATGAGGTCGTACTTTCCGTCGGGCAGGTCGGGGGCGTCCAGGAGCGCCGCAGCCTCTTCGCGCACGCGCTCGACGTTCGCAGCCAGGCCCATCCCCTCGATGTGCTCCCAGCCGCCCGTGACGAAATCCCCGCGGTGCGAGTTCGGGAAGGAACGCGACTGCACGACGCCGTTGCCGGCGGCGACCGCGACGATTCCGGCGCCGCACTCCATGATCTCCTGCTCGATCAGCGCGCCCTCGGTCGACGCGAACAACTTCTTCGTCCTGTACGCGCTGTACGAAGCCTCGCCCGACCGGATCCGCTTCCCTTTTTTGAGATCCGCCGACAGCGATGACAGCAGCGCGACCTTGCGGTCCAGCGGCACCTTGAACGGGTCGGTCTGGAAGGGCGTCTTCCAGAGGGCCCTCGCGGGAGCGACTTCGGCGAGCCGGGCGCGCGGGGCGGAAGCGGAAGCCGTCGCCTGCGCCACGGCGAACGCGCGATCCGCCGCTTCGCCCGCGTTCTCGAGGTCGTGCGTCGCCGCAAATCCCCACGAGCCGTTCCACAGGACGCGGACTCCGACGCCGCGGGACGTGCCGCGCGAGTTGACCTCGACGGTCCCGTTCCGGGCCGCCAGCGTCTCGTCTTCCAGCTCGACGTACCGCGCGTCCGCGTATTCGACCCGGCGGCGGCGAAGCGAGCTAAGCAGGTTCTGGAGGGTGGCTTTCATTCGGCGGGGCCTTTGATAGCGTGTAACCGAGGATGCCGAGCACTTTCGCGCGGGCGGCGGCGGCCTTTTCGGCGTCGCCGGCCTTTTCCCAGGCGGCGCGGGCGTAGCTGAAGCGTTCGCTGCGTTCGGCATTGAGGGCGCACTCGCGCCAGGAGTCGCGTTCGACGAGCCGGGGAGAGGTGGCGGCGAGGCGGCCGACGAGCCACGCGTCGCCGTCGCGGACCGCGGCGTCGAGGGCCTTCTTCAGTTTGAGGTTGTCGCCCGCGCGGAGGTAGAACTCGACCGCGTCGGCGTGCCATCCGGCGTCGAAGAACTGGTCTCCTATGGCGCCGAAATCCGGCGGGGTCTTGTGGTCGATCCAGAGGGTGTCGCGCTTGGCGATCGAATCCGGGAGCATGGGGGCGAGATGGTAGCCGATGATCCGGGGGGGAGGGAACCGATTCCGGGGGCTTCTGACAAGAGTCACCCCCTTTTTTCGAGGTAAGGGATCCCCCTCTTTTTCGAGTAAAGGGGCCCCCGCTTTTTCGGAGTGCGGGCGCGCCAGTGGCGCGCCCGCACCTCGAAACAGGGGGGGGCCTCTTACCTCCGAAACAGGGAGGGACTCTTGTCGGAAGCCTGATCTACCCCTGCCCTCCGGCCCTGACCCCACCCAGTTCTCTCCCGAGGTATTCCCCCGTGTACGACCCCTTCCGCTCCGCGACCTCCTCCGGCGTTCCCTCCGCCACGATCCGCCCCCCGCCTCCGCCGCCGTCCGGCCCGAGGTCGATCACCCAGTCGGCCGTCTTGATCACGTCGAGGTTGTGCTCGATCACCACGACCGTGTTCCCGGCGTCGACGAGAATGTTCAGCACGTGCAGCAGCGTCCGGATGTCCTCGAAGTGCAGCCCCGTCGTCGGCTCGTCGAGGATGTACAGCGTCTGCCCCGTCGATCTCTTCGCCAGCTCGCGCGAGAGCTTCACGCGCTGAGCCTCGCCCCCCGACAGCGTCGGCGACGGCTGCCCGAGCTGGACGTAGCCGAGGCCGACGTCGGACAGCGTCTTCAGGATGCGGACGACTTCGGGATGGTTCGCGAAAAGCGCCGCGGCCTCCTCCACCGTGAGATCCAGCACGTCCGCGATCGACTTGCCGCGGAATCTGACCTCGAGGGTCGCATCATTGAAGCGCCTTCCGCGGCAGACTTCGCAGGGGACGTAGACGTCGGCGAGGAAGTGCATCTCGACGAGTTTCATGCCGTCGCCCTGGCACGCCTCGCAGCGGCCGCCACGGACGTTGAAGGAGAAGCGGCCGGGCTTGAAACCGCGGATCTTCGATTCGGGGAGGAGGGCGAAGAAGTCGCGGATGGGGTCGAAGGCCTTGGTGTAGGTGGAGGGATTGGACCGCGGGGTGCGGCCGATGGGCGTCTGGTCGATATCGACGACCTTGTCGACGTGCTCCAGGCCCTTGAGGCCCGCGTGCTTCCCGACCTTCAGGTCTGATTTGTTCAGCGCGTTCGCCACCGCGGGATACAGGATCTGGTTCACGAGCGTCGACTTCCCCGCCCCGGACACCCCCGTCACGCACACGAATCTCCCGAGGGGGAATCCCACGTCCACGCCCTTGAGGTTGTTCTCGGATGCGCCGGTCACGCGGATCGTCCGTCCGTTCCCCTCGCGCCGCCTCCCGGGCATCGGAATTCCGCGGGCACCGGAGAGATACTGCGCGGTGAGCGACGTTCCCTCCGCGACGATCTTCGCGGGCGGCCCCTCCTCGACGACCTTTCCGCCGTGCGTCCCGGCGCCCGGACCGAAATCGATGATCCAGTCCGCTTCTTCCATCATTTCGCGGTCGTGCTCGACCACCAGGATCGAGTTCCCGATGTCGCGCAGTCGCTTGAGCGCGCCGATCAGCTTCGCATTGTCCTTCTGGTGCAGCCCGATCGACGGTTCGTCGAGAATGTAGATCACGCCGGTCAGCTCGCTTCCGATCTGCGACGCCAGCCGGATGCGCTGCGACTCGCCGCCGGAGAGCGACGGCGCGAGGCGGTCGAGCGAGAGGTAGCCGAGCCCGACGTCGAGCAGGAAGCCGAGGCGGTTCCGGATCTCCTTGAGGATTTCGGCGGCGATCACGGCGCGATTGCCTTCCAGCTTCAGCTTCGCCAGGAAATCCGACGCCTCGCGGATCGTGAGCGCCGTGAGGTCGACGAGCGACCGGCCGCCGACCTTGACGCCCGCGGCCTCCTTGCGGAGGCGGCCGCCCGCGCAGGAAGGACACACGCGGTCGCTCATGAACTGCGAGGCCCAGCGCTTCACCGATTCTGAGGTGCTCTCGCGGAGGCGCCGCAGCATGCGGTTCACGACGCCCTCGAACCGGAAGCGGTAGGTCCCGCTTCCGTGGCGGCCCTTCCAGGTCAGCTCGATGCGCTCTTCGCCGGTTCCCTGCAGCACGATCCGCTGCTGTTCCTTCGACAGCTTCGCCCAGGGCCGGTCGAGGTCGATCTTGCACCGCTTCGCCACCGCCAGGATCACGTCCTTGTCCCATCCCGTCCGCTGGTCGTGCACTTTCCCCCACGGCACGACCGCGCCTTCGGCGAGGGATAGCGAGGGATCCGGGACGATCTTCACGGGGTCCATCTCGACTTTCGTCCCGAGCCCGTTGCACTCCGCGCACATCCCCTGGGGGCTGTTGAACGAGAAGAACTGCGGGGTCATCTCCGGGAACGAAAGCCCGCATTTCGCGCACGAGCGGTGCTCGCTCATGAGCCGGTCCGCGCGTCCTTCCGGCGCGATCACCAGGCTTCCCTTTCCCGTCCGCAGGGCCAGTTCGACGCTCTCCGAGATGCGCCCGCGCGCGGCCGCGTTCACCGTGATCCGGTCCACGACGATCTCGATCGTGTGCTTGCGTTTCTTGTCGAGGTCGAGCTTCTCCGAGAGGTCGAGCACCTTCCCGTTCACCCGCACCCTCTCGAACCCCGCGCGCTTCGCTTCCGCGAACGTCTCCGCATGCGTCCCCTTCCGGTTCTCCGCCATCGGCGCGAGCAGCGTCGCGCGCGTCCCTGGCGGCAGCTTCAGGACCTCGTCCACGATCTGCTGCGACGTCTGCGGCCGGACCGGCTCGCCGCATTTCCAGCAGAACAGCTCCCCGGCGCGCGCGTAGAGGACGCGGAGGTAGTCGTGGATTTCGGTGACGGTGCCGACGGTGGAGCGGGGGTTCCTGGAAGCGGCCTTCTGTTCGACGGAGATGGTGGGGGCGATGCCGCGGATCTGATCGTAGAGGGGTTTTTCCATCTGGCCGAGGAACTGGCGGGCGTAGCTCGAGAGCGATTCGACGTAGCGCCGCTGGCCCTCCGCGTAGAGGGTATCGAAGGCGAGGGAGGACTTGCCGGATCCAGAAACTCCTGTAAACACGACGAGTTTCTTCTTGGGGATCTCGACGTCGATGTTCTTGAGGTTGTGCTGCCTCGCGCCCTTGACGATGATCCGGTCGAGTTCCATGGGCCGGGTAATGTCGCCTGAGGCGGAGAGCGCGTCAACAGCGGCGCGGGTCTCCGGGTCTTCCACGCGACCGGAGCCACCGGAGGCTCGTGGGTCCGGCACATCGTCGCTTATGGCTTATGGCTCCCCCCTGGCGCGCCGATCAGGTATAGAGGGAACCGATTCCCAGCCCGCGCCCGAGCGTGTCGAAAAAATACCTCCGCAGCTCCGGCCGGTACCACGGCCGGTCCATGCGGATTTCCCGGCGGTAGACGGACGTCTGAACCAGGAGATGCGGACGGCGGCGGAATCCCTCCCACCCGACGGCGGCGGAAGCGAGCGCGAAGACGAGCGCGAAGGCCAGAAACACGCCTGATTCCTCCTTGCTGTAGATGACCATCCAGAGAATCGTCATCGGCACCGTCACGAGCCAGCCCAGCAGCATGAGCGGGCGTGCCTTCCTGAAGCGGTACACGGCGAGGACGTCATCGAAGCGGATGCTCAGGTCGGGAGACCATCCCGAGAAGATGACCTGCGATTCCTGCACCAGCCGGTCGGGCCAGAGGACCCACCGGCGGCGCTGGAGCGGCTCGTTCGCCGGGAGGTAGATGAGGGGCGGCAGGCCGCGTCTCAGAAGCGTCATCTCATTTTCCCGTGCTCAAGATGCCGAAGAGGTAGATCCCCACGTTTCCCAGCGTCCCGACGCTCCCGAGGATGATGCCTGCAATCGCATTGCCGCGGCCTTTCAGCGCGGGCTGGCGCCGGATCTCCCGGATCGCCATGACTCCCGTGGCGATCGCGATCGGGCCGCAGATGACTCCGAGCCCGCACCAGCCGCCCACGAGCGCGACGATCCCCGTGTAAAGGCTCGTGCGCGGAAGGGTGAAGGTGATCTGCTGGGAGAACAATTCGCCCTGGGTGCGCTTGTGTTCGAAGCAGGGCACGCAGACCATCGCGCCGTCCACCTGGGTCGCGCAGACGCCGCACACGAAATCGCCGCAGCGCGTGCAGGCTGTGACGGCCGCGTTCCCGGGGTGGCGGGCGCAGGCCGGCGCGGTCGGCGCGGTCGGAATGCCCTCTCCGCCCCCCGCCACGGGCGCCGGGATGAACGCCGGGGCCGCCACGACCGCGGCTTCCTGCGGACGGGAAACACCGAACACCTCGAACTCGTTCCGGCAGGTCGGACAGACCAGCGCCGCGGAGGGAGCCTCCAGGTCGAAAGCGGCCGAACAGAAGGGGCAAGCTCCGCGCATCGGTGGCCGTTACCGCATCTGGCTGACGAGGCCGATGCGGACGATCACCGCGATCACGTTGACCACGAGCAGGATGACCCCGATCGTGACGGCGGCAACCGCTTTCCCGTGCCCCGGAAGCTGCGGGTTGGCCTTGATCTCCCCGAGCGCCCTCATCCCCTTGATGATCGCAATGGGCTCGAGAATGATGCCGCAGCAGAAGATCCCCACGATCGCGTAGGTGAGCGCTTCCCCCGGCAGCTTGTACTCGACCATCGTCTGCGCGTCGCGCACCGCCCGGTTCTTGCAGAATCCGCAGTAGATGAACCCGCCCATCTCCACGACGCAGTTCACGCAGAAGACGCGACGGCAACCGGCGCACTGGTGCGTCGCTTCCAACCCAGGATGATTCGGGCACGGTCCCGCCATGGTTCATCTCCGAATGAGGCCGGTGTCCTTGTCCCGCGGCGCATGGGCGATCGCGGCCAGATTGAGAATATAGCGTTCCGGGCTCATCGTCGAAGGTCTTGCGATGTCGAGGCGCTTTTCGAATTCTCCGGCGGCGGCGGTGAAGAGGGCCATGCGGGCGCGCTCTTCGAGGCGCTCCCGGCGGACGGCGAGGGAAATGAGGAGATCTTTCTCGCGCGAAGCCAGGGTACGGCGGACGCGTTCTCCGAGGGCGAAATCGCCGAGCAGGGCCTCGCTCCGCTCGCCCGGCGGGAGGAGGCGCTCGGGCGAGGGCAGGTGGAGAATGCGGACGACGACCGTCCCCGCGGCCATGTCGCCCAGGCGGAGGCCGCGGCGGCTGAGGAGCATGGTGACCCCGCCGACCAGGTAGAAAAGCGGCATGCCGTCGAACAGGCGGAAAAGATTCCGGACGGCGCACTGTCCCGGGGAGACGCGGAACCCGCGCGAGTCGATGACGCGGATGCCCGCGACCCGCTTCCCCACCGTCTGCCCGTGCCAGATCGACTCGAGGACGATGTAGTAGCCGGTGTAGGTGGCGAAGGAAGCGGTGATGAAGACGGCCTGCATGAGGCCGGCGGTGGGGGCGACGAGGGCGCTCGTGAAGATGAGGCCGAAGATGAATATCAGGATGACGGCGGAGTCCACGAGCCAGGCGAGGAAGCGGTGGGACGGGCCGGCGAGGTCGTAGGTGAAGTCGACCGCTTCCGGCGTGGTGATGACGAGGTCGCGCGACAGCCAGGCGGGATCAGGCATGGTCCCTCCGGGGGAAGAGGAGCCAGGCCCAGAAGGCGACGCCGGTCACGACGCCGAGGGTCATCTTCGGCCACGGGCCCAGGGACTCCATGGGGGTCACGAAGCCCTCGATGAGTCCGGCGAGGACCAGGAACGGGGCGCAGCCGAGGGCGATGGGGATCGCTTCGCGCGACGCCGCGGCGAGGGCCTCCGCGCGGGACCTCCGACCCGGGGCGATCAGGGCCCAGGCGAGGATGAACCCGGCGGCGCCCGCGAGGGCGATGCAGGAGAGTTCGACGGCGCCGTGGGGGATGATGAGGCCCCAGAACTCCGCGTCCTGGCCCCAGCGGTGGAAGTTGGCCGCGATCGAACCCAGGAGCGCGCCGTTGTAGAGGAGCGCGGCGACGGTGAGGACGCCGAAGGAACCGCCCATCGCGAACGCCATGAACGAGACGCGGATGTTGTTCACGTAGATCTGGGAGGAGAAGCCCGCCGCGCGGTCCGCGTCGATCTTCCCGAAGCGCGCTTCCCGCAGGTCGCCCTGTTTCTTTCCGTAGAGGCCGTGGTACTCGGAGGGGACGATGAACTGGAACGCCTCGCGGTCCGCGAGGGTGGCGAAGAAGCCCGCGGACAGGCCGCCGAGGAGGAGGACCCAGGAGAGCGCGACGGCGCGCCAGTGCCGGCGGACGGCGGCGGGGAATCCGCGCAGGAACCACGCCTGGAGCGCGGCCCAAGAGAACCGGGTCCGCCGGTAGATCGCCCCGTAGGCCTCGCCCACGAGGCGGTTCAGGAATTCCGCGAGATCGCCGTTCTGCAGCACGGTGCGCGCGAACACGAGGTCCGAACAGGCCTGCCGGTAGAGCGTGCCGAGATCGCGCAGCTGGTCCGCCGACATCGTGTCGAGACCCGAGCGCGCGGCGCGCTTGAGCGCCTCGTCGAGGCGGTTCCAGTGCCCCTTCCGGGTCGAAATGAACCGGTCGAGATCCACGCGCGCCTTCCTAAAGAGCCTGCGACCTCTTGATCCTCAGGTACCGGTTGACCGATTCCACCGCGATCTCCTCGGGCGGCACGTCCACGATCGCGACGCCGCCCGCGCGAAGCTCGCCCAGCGCCTTCCGCCGCTCCGCCAGCAGCTCCATCGCCGCCACGTGCTCGTACATCGCGTCGCGTTCCGGCGGCTCAGTTCCCAGCCTCACGAGCGACGGATCCCGGAACGAGACGCACAGCGGCAGGTGCGCGCGCCGGAGACGCGGAAAGACGCGCACGATCTCGCGCATCGCCTCCGGGTCCGCCAGGTCCGTGTACATCACGACCAGCGCGCGCCGCCGCATCTTCTTCATCACGCCTTCCACCGCGGCGCGGTAGTTCGAGAAGGTGAGGCGGGGCTGAAGGGGCACGAGCGTCTCCATGAGCCCGGCGAGCGCGGCGCGGCCGGCACGCGGGAGCGAGAGGGACTCCACGGTGCTCGAGAAGACCTCGAGCCCGACGCGGTCCCCCTGCTTGAGCGCGACGTACCCGAGCATCAGCGCGGCGTTGATCGCGTAGTCGAGCTTCGTCATTCCGCCGCTGTCCGCCGCCATCAGCCGTCCCGCGTCGAGCAGGATCAGGACACTCTGGCCGCGCTCCGTCTCGTGCACGCGCGTCGCGGGGCGGCGGCGCCGCGCCGTCGCCTTCCAGTCGATGTTCCGAAGCTCGTCCCCCGGCGTGTACTCGCGCAGCCGCTCGAACTCGCGCCCCTCGCCGATCCGCCGCACCGCGCGGATGCCGTGCTGCGTCAGCAGGCGCCGCCGCGAGAGCAGGTCGTACCGGCGCAGGTCCTTGAGGTTCGGGTAGACGCGCGCCTTGAACGGGTCGCCAAATTCGAACCGCCGCTCCACCAGACCCAGCGGCGAACGGATCCAGACCTGCGCCGGCCCCAGCTCGAATTCTCCCCGCCCGCCCGGACGCAGCATGTACGACACCGTCCGCCCGTCGTGCCCCGGAATGTCCAGGTCGAGAGCCGCGGGCGTCGCCTGAAATTCCGCCGGCCAGCCCTCCACCACCCGCACGCGCGCCGGCAGGCCGCGGAAATTCCGCACCGTCACCGAGCACGCGTTCTCCTCCCCGAGACAGATCTTGTCGGGAAGCGTCCGCTCCAGCTCGAGCCCCTTTCCCCGCGCCGCCACCGCTTCCACGATCAACAGCAGCACCAGCGCGGCGTCCCAGGCGGCGGCGACGAGAAGCGCCCCGCGCGAGTGCACCGCGAGCACCGCGGGGACGATCCCGAGGGCGATGAGCACCAGGAAGATCCAGGTCGGTCTCAACGCGGGACCTCCACCTTCGCGAGGATGCGGTCGATCACGCTCTCGGCCTTCAGCCCCTCGACTTCCGCCTCCGGGTTCAGGATCAGCCGGTGCCGCATGACCGGCGCCGCGGCGCGCTTGACGTCGTCGGGCAGGATGAATGCCCGCCCCTCCATCGCCGCCAGACCCTTCGACGCCATCAGCAGGTGGATCCCCGCGCGCGGCCCGCACCCGAGCAGCACGTCCGACGCCTCGCGCGTCGCCGCGACGACCTTCCGGATGTAGGCGATCAGCGCGTCCGTCACCTTCACCGCGTCGATCGTCTTCCTCACCAGCACCGCTTCCTCAGCCGTCATCACCGCCTGCACCCCCGACTTCTCCACGTCGTGAGGCTCGCGGCCCGCGTTGTACTCCTTCAGGATGCCTTCTTCCTCCGCCGGCGCCGGATACCCGAGCGTCACCTTGAACAGGAACCGGTCGGTCTGCGCCTCGGGAAGCGGGTACGTCCCCTCCATTTCGATCGGGTTTTGCGTGGCGAACACCGTGAAGATGTCGGGCAGCTTGTGCGGCTCGCCGTCGATCGTGACGCAGCGCTCCTGCATGGCCTCGAGGAGCGCCGCCTGCGTTTTCGCGGGCGTGCGGTTGATTTCGTCGGCGAGCAGCAGATCGGTGAAGATCGGTCCCTTGCGCAGCGTGAAGACGCTTCGGGTGAGATCGAATATGTGCACCCCCGTGATATCTGACGGCATCAGGTCGGGCGTGAACTGGATGCGGCGGAACGACGCGTGGATGGTGCGCGCGAGGGTCTTGACCGCGAGGGTCTTGGCGGTTCCGGGGACGCCCTCGAGGAGCACGTGCCCGCGCAGGAACACGGCGAGCATGAGCCAGGTGAGGGCTTCGTCCTGCCCGATCACGACCTTGTGAAGTTCCGCGCGCACGGCCTCGGTCTTCGCGCGGAGTCCGGTCAGGGCATCACTCATGGTCAGCACGGGCGAATCTCCCTTTGAAGCGCCCGGCTCGCGCGATCCAGGCATGAACGGAACCTTCGTCCGGGCGGGCGCGTTTTCCGAGCGCTTCGCCGGCCTGCACGATCGTTGCGGCCTCGGTTTCCGCCGCCGTGCGCGCGGCGGGCGCGAGGGTGTCGAGGCTCCGGAGCCATGCGGGGCGGCGGAGCCAGTGGTCGAATTCGGCGGCTGCGACGGCGACGGCGTGGCGCGTGGCGGCGCCGCGGCGGTAGAGGTGGGCCATGGTGGTGGCGTACTCGGCGGCGGCGCGGCGGACGAGCGTCGAGGGGGCGAGCGTGGGCGCGGGGCGCGCGCCCAGGAGCCACAGGACGAACGCGGTGACGAGGAGGAGGTGGAGCGCGGCGGGCCCCCAGCCTGCCTGCGCGACGTACTCCATGACGGAGGGCTCGCGCTGGTGCCCGTGAACGGTCTCGAGGAACCAGACGGGGCGGCCCGCCGAGAGGTCGCGCGCGAAGTCGAGCCAGACGAACACGTTGTCGGCCAGGTCGAGCCCCGCGTTGGTCGTGGAGAACACGTCCCCGACGACGACCGCGCGGCCAGAGCCGGCGTCCTCCGCCTCGATCGCCTGCGCGGCGCCCGCGCGCTCGAACAGCGCCTCGCCCGCGCCGTCCACCTCCGTCGTGCCCCCGGTCGCGAGGCCGAGCCGCGGGTGCCCCGGGGTCGCGAGCGCGAGCCCGGTCGAAGGCCCCGGAGCGCGTTTCACCGTGACGCCGAACCGCTCGCCGAGCCGCGCCGGCCGGTCCGTCGCGAGGAGCAGCCCGCCGCCGCCCCGGACCCACGATTCGATCGCGAGCGTGTCGTCCTCCGACAGCTCAGGCCCCGGGTCGACGACGATCAGCAGCCCCGGCGCCATGCCGGCCGTCACCGGCCGCGTCAGCGGGCGCGCGTCGATCCCCTCCGACTTCATCATGAGAAACAGCGCCCGGCACCCCGAGGAGCCCGCGTGAAACAGCGAACCGCGATCCCCTTTCCGCCGGCTCTCCCCCGCTTCGAATTCCCGCGCCGCCGCCCACGCGAGAAGCACCGCGAGCACGACGAGCCCCGCCAGCCCCGCCCAGCCGCGGTCAGGACGCGCTTTCATCTGTCCCTCCCGCCGCCAGCGTCACGGCCATCGCCTCCGTCCTCAGGTAGTCCTCCGCGCCGAACGGACGCCGCCCGTAGAACGTCACGTCGAACGCGTCCACCACCCCCGCGAACGCGTCGCGCCGTACCGGCTCGCCGCGGAACTGCCGCAGACACTCGCGGTTCGTGCGCGCGTGCTCGTAGTCGATGTACCGGGCACGATGGAGGCGCTCCATGGAAGCGTGGAGCAAGCAGCGCAGGGCTTCGGCGTGGCGTCCCGCGGCCGCGAGCCGGCGCGCCTCCGAAAGCCACTCCTCGGGCTCGCGCCGCTCCGGCGGCGCGGCGTTCGGACCCTCCTCGGCGCCGGGCTTCTTTTTCGCCGCGGCCTCCGCGCCGCCTTTCTTCGCCCCGCGCCGTTCGCGCAGCCACGTCAGGAACGCCCATATCGCCAGCGCGAGCACGAACGCCGTGACGAGGATCAGGATCGTCCAGAGCACCCCCGATCCGCCGCCGGCCGGGGCCGCGGGCCGCGGCGCCGGCTCCCGAGGCGCCGAGCGCTCCCGCGGCGGCCGCGTCTCCCGCGGCTCGCGCTCCTCGGACGGACGCTCCGGCGCTTCCTCCCGCTCCTCGTACGTCTCCTCCCGAAGAATCCGATCGAGCCTCTCGCGTGCCTCGGGATCCCCCTCGCGCGCCGTGCCCCCCCCGGACCCCGAG
>JACPRD010000185.1 GCA_016190145.1 Planctomycetota bacterium
CCTCACCCCTCACCCCTCCCCCCGAACCCCTGTCCTTGTCCTCCCCCCCCACCCCGCTATAATTCGCCCTCCCTCCATCGGGGCCCGACCGACATGAAGACGCCGGACTCGCTCGTCCACAAGGCCGAACATCTGCTCACCGACGCCGACCGACGGGCGCTCGCGGGGATCGAGAAGACGCTGGCGAAGGCGGTGAAGGTAAGGGCGGAGAAGAAGCGGCTCGCGGTGCTCGCGTTTTCGGGGGGGCTCGACACGTCGTTCTGCGTGCCGTGGCTCCGGGAGCGGGGGTGGGACGTCGTGACGGTGCTCGTCGACACGGGGGGGTTCTCGCGGGAGAAGGTGCGGGAGATCGGGCGGCGGGCGAAGGAGCTCGGGGCGAAGAAGCATTTCTTCGTGGACGGGCGGAGGGAGATTTTCGACCGGCTGATCAGCCACTGCATCCGGGCGAACGGGACGTACCAGCAGATGTACCCGGTGATGTGCGCGGACCGGTACCTGATCGTGGAGAAGTCGTGGGAGTTCGCGCGGCGGCTCGGGGCGGAGGCGGTGGCGCACGGGTGCACGGGGATGGGGAACGACCAGGTGCGGTTCGACGTCACGCTGCGCGCGCTGGGGTGCGACAACATCCAGGCCCCCATCCGCGACTTCCAGGCTATGGGCGGCGGGCCGGTGCGCGAGCGGGAGCGGAAGTTCCTCGAAGAGCGGGGTTTTCCGGTCGCGACGAAGCACACGCGGTACTCGATCAACCAGAACGTGTTCGGGGTGACGATTTCTGGAAGCGAGATCGACGAACGCAGGGAGCCGGCGGAGGACGCGTGGACGCTGACGGCGGCGCTTGAGAAGACGCCGGCGAAGGCGGACCGCGTGACGGTGGGGTTCGAGGGCGGGCTGCCGGTGTCGATCGGGGGGAAGAAGTTCCACGGGACGGAGATCCTGCGCCGGCTGAACGAAGTCGCCGGGAAACACGGCGTCGGCCGCTTCCTCTATACGGGCGACTGCGTCATCGGCATCAAGGGGCGCATCGCGTTCGAGTGCCCGGGGCTCCACACGGTGCTCGTCGCGCACCGGGCGCTCGAAGAGGCGGTGCTCTCGAAGGAACAGAACCAGTTCAAGGACACGGTCGGGCGGAAGTGGACGGAGCTGGCGTACAACGGGCTCTTTTACGATCCGCTCGCCCGCAATCTCGAAGTCATGCTCGGCGAGATGCAGCGGCACGTCACGGGGGCGGTCACGGTGAAACTGCACCGCGGGACGGCGCTGCCGGTTGCGTACGAGTCGTCGCATGAGCTGCGGCAGCGGGGGACGCTGTACGCGCAGACGAGTTCGTGGTCGCCGGACGAGGCGACGGCGTTCGTGAAGCTGTTCGGGATGAGCACGGTGATGGCGGCGCGGCGACCGTCTCCACGTAAGGGCTGAGCGATTGCCCGACCGCTTCCTGCCCTGGCACCCCCCCGAGATGCTCGCCCGGGGCGCCGGCTCAACCCCTTCCAAGACGAACCCGAGGCCCAACGTGGAAAACTACGAATTCATCATCAACTTCTTCAAGAACATCGGCGCGACGAAAGAGGCGAACATGTACCTGCGCCTCTTCAAGAAGGGCAACCCGTCGCGTTTCGCGGTGATCAAGGTGGGCGGGAAGACGCTCACGGACTCGCTGCCGGTGCTGTCGGGCGACCTTGCGTATCTCACGAACCTGGACCTGTTCCCGGTGATCGTGCACGGCGGCGGGCCGCAGATCGACCGGGAGCTCGAGGTGCGGCGGATCGGGTTCGCGAAGAAGGACGGGCTCAGGGTGACGTCGCGGGAGGCGGTGGAGGTGATCCGCGAGGTGCTGGAGGACGCGAACCGGAAGTTCGTCGAGGCGATCCGGGTGCAGGGGGGGGACGCGGAGGGGATCCGGACGGCGGTGCACGCGACGCGGCACACGGACCGGGAGCTGGGGTACGTGGGGGAGGTGAGCGGGCTCGAGCTGAAGCCGGTGTACCGGGCGATCCGGATGGACCGGATTCCGGTGGTGTCGCCGGTGGGGTTCGACGAGGCGGGGCAGGCGCTGAACGTGAACGCGGACGTCGTGGCGCGCGGGCTGGTGCTGGCGCTGCGGCCGAAGAAGTTCATTCTCCTCACGGAGGAAGGCGGGGTGCGGGACGCGGACGGGAAGATCATCCCGTTCATCAACCTCACGACGGACCTGCAGGGGATGCAGGACCGCGGCGAGGTCACGGGCGGGATGGCGCTCAAGCTGCGCGAGATCAAGCAGCTCTTGGAGGAGCTGCCGACGACGATGTTCGTGACGATCACGAGCGCCCACAGCCTGATCAAGGAACTGTTCACGGTGAAGGGGTCCGGCACGTTCATCAAGCTGGGGAGCGAGATCGAGGTCCACACGTCGTGGCGGGGGATCAACCGCGACCGGATGCGGACGCTGATCGAGCGATCGTTCGGGCGGCGGCTGGTGCGCGACTATTTCCAGCGCGACGTGACGTCGATTTTTCTCGACCCGAAGTACCGCGGGGTGGCGGTGATGCGGAAAATCGCGGGGATGGACTACCTGGACAAGTTCGCGGTGCGCAAGGAAGCGCAGGGCGAGGGGCTCGGGCGGGACATCTGGCTGGCGATGCTGCAGAAGTACCCGAAGCTGTTCTGGCGCTCGAAGGCGACGAACCCGATCAACACGTGGTACTTCGAGCAGTCGACGGGGTCGATGAAGTTCCCGGGGTGGGCGGTGTTCTGGATCGGGCTGGACAACACGAAGATTCCGCGCGCGATCAAGGCCGCGCTGGCGCTGCCGCCGACGCTGGTCGGATCGGGGAAATAGTTGCGGAGACGTCCGGGCCGTTTCGTGCTTCGTGCTTCGTGCTTCGTGCGTCGTGTTTCGTGCGTCAAATGTGCCGGAACGAAGCACGAGGCACGAGGCACGAACCCGCTCTTCCCTATTGCCTGCGGAATCCCTAAAGTCTGCCGCCAATCATGTCAAAGAAGCCGACGGTCGCCGTGATGGGAGCCAGCGGATACGCGGGCGGTGAGCTCGCGCGGCTGCTGCACGGCCACGGCGGCGTCGAGGTCGTGGCGCTGCAGTCGGAATCGTCGGGAGGACGGGCGCTTAAGGAGGTGTTTCCGGACTTCCCCGGTACGGAGAAGTTCTCAGAAAAGACCCCGGAACAGATCGCGGCAATGGAGCCGGACCTCGTTTTTTTCGCGACGAGCGAGGGCATCGCCAGGAAGCTCGCGCCGGTCTTCTCGGGCGCGAAGGCGATCGACCTTTCGCGCGACTTCCGCGGCGAGTGGTGCTACGGCCTCCCGGAACTCTTCCGCGGCCAGATCCTCGAATCCGACGCGATCGGCAACCCCGGCTGCTACGCCACGGCGTGCCTCCTCGCCGCCTGGCCTCTTCACAGGGAAGGTCTTCTCGACCGCGCCATCTTCGATTGCAAGAGCGGGTACTCGGGCGCGGGGCGGAAGCCCAACGACCGCAACAACCCGGAGGTGCTCAAGGACAACATTCTCGCGTACGCGCTCACGCGGCACGCGCACCTGGCCGAAATCGAGCGCGCGCTGGGGAAGACGGCGCATTTCACGCCGCACGTCCTGCCGGCGTTTCGCGGGCTGATCGCGACGGCGCACCTGTTCGTGCGGGGAAGCGGCGACTACCGGGAGCTGTTCGTGGAGGCGTACCGGAACGAGCCGCTGGTGCGGGTGCAGGAGGCGATTCCGGATTTCCGGGACGTGCGGGGGACGGACCGGGCGGTGCTGGGGGGATTCGAGCACGACGGGCGCGGGCGGCTGGTGGTGGTGAGCGCGATCGACAATCTGGGCAAGGGCGCGGCGGGGCAGGCGGTCCAGAACATGAATCTGCTGCTCGGGCTTCCCGAGACGCAGGGGTTGAGGGTGTAGCGATGGCTCGCCTCTGGGACAAGGGGTCTGCGCTCGACGTCCTCACGCAGCGCTACTGCGCCGGTCGGGACTGGGAGTTCGACCAGGAGCTGCTGCCGTACGACATCCGGGCGTCGATCGCGCACGCGCGGGGCCTGGGCGCGGTGGGGGTGCTGCGGGCGAAGGAGGTCGACCGGCTGGTGAAGGAGCTGGGCCGGCTCGAGGCGCGGTGGAGCGCGGGGCGGTTCCGGACGCGGCCGGAGCACGAGGACGGGCACACGGCGATCGAGCTGGCGCTGACGAAAAAGCTGGGCGACCTCGGCAAGAAGATCCACACCGGCCGCTCGCGGAACGACCAGGTGATCGCCGCGCTGCGCCTTTATGCGAAGGATCGCCTGCGCGTCGTGAGCGACGCGGCGCTCGACCTCGCGCACGCCTTCGTGCAGCTCGCGCGCCGGTACGAGAAACTGCCGATGCCGGGCTACACGCACACGCGGCGCGCGATGCTCTCGAGCGCCGGGCTCTGGGCCGCGGCGCACGCCGAGGCGCTCGCCGACGACATGGGCTGGCTCGCCGTCGGGTACGCGCTCGCGGACGCTTCGCCGCTGGGAAGCGCCGCGGGCTACGGCGTGCCGCTGCCGCTTCCCCGCCCCCAGATCAGCGCCGACGCGGGATTCGGGCGCGTGCAGGAGAACGTGCTGGCGGTGCAGAACGCGCGGGGGCACGTCGAGGCGGGGATTCTGGCGGGGCTGTCGATGCTGATGCTCACGGTGAACCGGCTTTCGACGGACATCGTGTGGTGGAGCGCGGAGGAATTCGGGTTCCTGCGCCTGCCGGAGGAGTTCACGACGGGGTCGTCGATCATGCCGCAGAAGAAGAACCCGGACGTGTTCGAGCTGGCGCGCGGGGGGTACGCGGTGGTGTCGGGGTGCGAGCAGCGGGTACGGAACCTGCTCCTCGGGCTGCCGTCGGGGTACAACCGGGACCTGCAGCTCACGAAGGAGGCGTTTCTGCAGGGGATGTCGCACGCGCACGCGACGCTCGCGGTGCTGTCGCACGTGGTGCCGCACCTGGAGTTCGACGAGAAGCGTTGTCGAGCGGCGTGCAGCGCGGACCTGTTTGCGACGGACGAGGCGCTGCGGCGGGTATCGCAGGGGGTGCCGTTCCGGGATGCGTACCGGCAGGTGGCGGAGCAGGCGGGGGCGTGGAAGGTGCCGGATCTCGACACGGCGCTGCGGCTGCGCGGGCATGTCGGAGGGCCCGGGAATCTGGGGCTCGGGCGGCTGGCGGGGAGGCTGGCGCGGATACGGAGGGAGTGGGCGGGGCGGTAATGGGCGTTCTTCGTTACTCGTTACTCGTTACTCGTTCCGCGCGGGCGGGAACCGATCAGCGGACCAGGGTAACGTCGAATCCGCTGCCTTCGGCGTAGTGGGAAGCGGCGTCGATCAGGGCGCGGTAGATCGCCAGGCCCTGGGCGCGGGCGGACATGCGCTCGGGGTGCCACTGGACCCCGAGAACCCACTTTTCCGAAAAGTCCTTCGGCTCCACCGCCTCGGCCACGCCGTCTTCAGCGCGGGCGGTGACGACGAGGGTGCCGGGGTCTCCGACGGACTGGTGGTGGTGGCTGTTGATGAGAAGGGTTTCGCAGCCGAGGATTCCGTGGATCGCCGTGGAGGCCGTGAGGCGCACGGGGTGTTCGGTGTCCTTCTCGGGGCTGCCCCAGTGGTCGAGGTTGGTCGTGATCGACGACGGGATGTCCTGGATCAGCTTTCCGCCGTGGAGCACGGCGAGGAGCTGCATGCCGTAGCAGACGCCGAGGGTCGGGAGGCCGAACTCGAGCGCGCGGGCGGCGAGCTGGAAGTCGGAGTCGTGCTTGGGCTGGGGGACGGGGCGCGCCTTTCCCGCCGGACGTTCGCCGTAGCGCGCCGGATCGATGTCGCCGCCGCCGGTCAGCAGGAGGCCGTCGAGCGACTCGAGCACGCGGTCCACGTCGTCGAGCGCCGCGAGGGGCGGGATCACCACGGGGATGCCGCCCGCGCCCGTGACGGCGTCCCAGTACTCCTTACGGAGGGTGAAGCGGTTTCCTTCCTGGTTCAGGTTGATTCCGATCGCGGGCTTCATGGGGTACGCGACTCCCGAATGGCGTTCTTCAATATGGATCGGCCGCCGGCGCGCCGGCGCCTTAATCCAGGGTCAGAGGTTTATTGAGGGTGCCGCGGACTTCCAGCGTGGTCACCTGAGGCGGCGGCGCGAGCGGTCCCTCGCAGGCGGGGCAGGGGAACGAGGCGTCGCGCGCGCCGAAGACGTTGTACTGGGACTGGCAGCGGGAGCAGGCGAGGAGGGTGATGCCCTGTTCGGCGAGGATTTCGAGGGCCTGGGCGACGGTGAGGAGGCCGCGGCGGATGAGGAGTTCGCCGAGGTGGAAGCGGACGCCGCGGCCGACGAGGCGGGTCTGGTTACGGACGATTTCCTCCATCATTTCGGCGGCTACGAAGCCTTTGCGGACGGCGATGGCGCCGAAGGGCGGGATATTAGGGAAAGCGCCGGCGGCGACGCCGAGGCGGCGGCGGAGGTCTTCGACCTGGGTGGGGGAGAGCCAGCCGCGGGTGGCGAGGCCGGAGGCGGACTCACCGGCGTCTTCGAACTGTCTTGGGGAGACGAGTCCGCGCTCGAGGGCGAGGCGTGCGATCTGGCGATCCGGGGATTCTGTCGGCGTACGATTCGGGCGCGTGGGCCCGCCTCTCTTGCGGGTGCGATGTGTTTCGAAGTGGGGTGCATCTCAGCACGAACGGGCGGCCCTGTCAAGCCCGTAACTCATTGATGCCAATAGAGTTATGGGGTTGACTAACCAGCGATGTCACCTTTACCATTTTTACGCTTTTTGTTGACTTGCCGCCCCGACTCCCCCTAAAATCGACGACTTCATCAGGCCCTGAACGCCAAAGGGTATAAACAACATGAAGCGGTTCTTCACCTCCGCCGAAGTCGGCCGTATCTGCGGCATGTCCGTGCCCACCGTCCTCAAACGATTCGAAGAGGGCATCCTCAAGGGCTACAAGACCCGCGGCGACAAGGGCGAACTCCGCGTGCCGCGCGCCTACCTCACCGAGTTCATGGACAGGCTCGGTATCCCGCGCGAGGAACTCGACCGCACGGAAATCGGCACCGAGAAACGCCGCCTCCTCATGGTCGACGACGACGAAGTCCTCCTCAAGGCCCTGAAGGCAAACTTCATCCAGGATTCGCGCATCGACGTCGACGTCCGCGTCGCCAGCAACGCCGTCGACACCCTCTTCGCCTGCGGCAACACCCGCCCCGACCTCATCATCCTCGACCTCAAGATCCCCGGCATGCGCGGCGAGAAAGTCCTCGAGTTCATCAAGGCCTCGCGCGAACTCGCCGAAACCAAGGTCGTCGTCTTCAGCGGCTTCCCGCGCCTCAAGCCCAAGGTCATGAAGTCCGGCGCGGATGCGTTCGTGGCCAAGCCGGACGTGAAGGCGCTCAAGGAGGTCGTCTACCAGCTGCTCGGCATCGAGCGCCGGGGACGGCCGGAATTGAAATTGCCGGCGGAGGCGTAGGACCGGCCGACGGCCGGAACTTCAAAAGAAGAACAGCAACTTCAAGGCACGCAGCCTCGTGGCCGCACCCTGTTGAAGTCGAGTTGACGGAGATCAGTCGGTGCGGCGGAGGGCCTCGCGGATCCGCTCGTGATCGTCGGTGCGGAACGGCGCGGAACGCATGACAGATTCGAGATCGGCGACCGCGGCTTCACGCTCGCCGAGAACTGCTTCCGCAATCCCGCGCAGAATCCTCGCCTCGACGAGGCCGGCGTGAAGTGAAAGCGCCTCGTCCAGGGCGGCCTTCGCCGCGGCGGCTTCGCCCCGGCGGGCGTAGACGGCGCCGCGTCCCGCGAGCGCGCGGGCGCATCGGCGGTCGAAGCGGAGGGCCGCGTCGAAATCGGGAAGGGCCATGTCGGGGAGGCCCAGGTCGAGGCGGACCCATCCGCGGAAACACAGGGCGGGGGCGCAGGAGGGCTGCAGATCGAGCGCTTTCTCGCAGTCGCGCGCCGCGCCCGCGAGGTCGCCTTCGCGCCGCAGGAGCTCGGCGTGCCACGCAAGCGCGGGAGCGCTGCGGGATTCGCGGACCCTCCACTCGGCCAGGTCGCGGCGCGCGCCCGCGAGGTCGCCCAGTTCCAGCCGGATCTCGGCGCGCAGCGAGTACGGCCCGACCAGCCACGCGTCGATTCCCATCGCCTCCTCGACGTCGCGCACCGCGCCGTCCAGGTCCGCGGTCTCCAGCTTCACGATTCCGCGGTTCATGTACGCCAGCGCGTTGGAAGGCCAGATGGACATCGCGGCCTTGAGATCCGACGCGGCGCCCGTCTCGTCGCCCGCGCGGTGGCGCAGGAGGCCGCGCTGGATGTAGGCCATCTTGCTCTTCGGGTCGATCTCGAGCGCGCGCGTGAAATCGTTCAGCGCGAGATCGGAGTTTCCCTGCTTCGTGAACGCCATGCCGCGCTGCGTCCACGCCGGCGCGAGGTTCGCGTTGAAGGCCAGCGCCCGCGACGCCTCGTTCGCCGCCGTGACCGGATCCCCCACCGAGCATGCCTCCCGCGCCCGCGCGAGCGCCGCTTCCGCCATCGCTTCGTTCGACGGTCCCGCGGCGCGCGCGGCGTAGGCGTGGCGTTCGTGAAGCGTGACGCCGAGCAGCGGCAGGAGGATCGCCCCTGCGATGACGGCGGCCTGGGTCCGATCCAGCCAGGCGGGAACGAGATGCGGTTTCCGGACGCGACGGCGACGGGCGGGCGGTTCAGGGGCGGGCGTCATGATCGTTTCCTCCGCAGGGGTTCCCTTGAACGGGTCAAACGGCGCGCGCGCGGGGCAGTTCGACGGATCCGGAGGGTTTGTTGTAAGATGCCCGGCCGGCCCCCGCCGTGAGGCCGCTTCACAGAGGGAGTGTTAGGTATGAGTTCGCCTGTCGAACAGGTCGTCGAGAAGCTGGCTGAGGAATGGAAGCGCCGGGGGACGCTGGCGGCGCTCAAGCGGATCCCGGCGCGCGAGGCGCGGCATGCGGAGTGGCCGGAGGCGACGCCGGCGGCGCTGAGGGAGGCGTTCGCGAAGCGCGGGATCACGCGGCCGTACTCGCACCAGGCGGAGGCGGCGGGGCTGGCGATGGCGGGGAAGGACGTGGTGGTGGTGACGCCGACGGCGAGCGGGAAGACGCTCTGTTACAACCTGCCGGTGCTGAAGGCGATTCTCGAGGAGCCGGCGAGCCGGGCGCTGTACCTGTTTCCGACGAAGGCGTTGTCGCAGGACCAGCTGGCGGAGCTCGACGAGGTGATCGCGGGGACGGGGGCGCCGATCAAGGCGCACACGTTCGACGGCGACACGCCCGACGACGCGCGGCGCGCCGTGCGGGCGTCGGGGCAGATCGTGGTGACGAACCCCGACATGCTGCACCAGGGGATCCTGCCGCACCACACGAAGTGGGCGAAGCTGTTTCAGAATCTGAAGTACGTGGTGGTGGACGAGCTGCACACGTACCGCGGGGTGTTCGGCTCGCACCTCGCGAACGTCTTCCGGCGGCTGCGGCGGATCTGCCGGTTTCACGGATCGAACCCGGTGTTCGTGCTGTGTTCGGCGACGATCGCGAACCCGCGCGAGCTGGCGGAGAAGCTGATCGAGCGGCCGGTGGAGCTGGTGGACCGGAACGGGGCTCCCGCGGGGGAGAAGGCGTTCCTGATCTACAACCCGCCGGTGGTGAACGCGGAGCTGGGGATCCGGGCGTCGTACGTGACGAGCGCGCGGCGGATCGCGGAGGAGTTCCTGAAGGCGGAGGTGCAGACGATCGTGTTCGCGACGAGCCGGCTGAACACGGAGGTGCTGACGAAGTATCTGAAGGAGCGGTTCGAGAGGATGCCGAAGGACGCGGGGCTGATCCGGGCGTACCGCGGGGGGCTGCTGCCGAACACGCGGCGGGAGATCGAGCGGGAGCTGCGCGAGGGAACGATCCGCGGAGTGGTGTCGACGAACGCGCTCGAGCTGGGGATCGACGTGGGCGCGCTCGACGCGTGCGTGATCGCGGGGTACCCGGGGACCGTGGCGTCGGTCTGGCAGCAGGCGGGGCGCGCTGGGCGGCGGCAGGGGCTCTCGGCGGCGGTGTTCGTGGCGCGAAGCGAGCCGATCGACCAGTTCCTGGCGGCGAATCCGGAGTATTTTTTCGGGCGGCCGCCGGAGCACGGCCTCGTGAACCCGGACAACCTGTCGATTCTGGTCGAGCATCTCAAGTGCGCGGCGTTCGAGCTGCCGATCGCGGACGGCGAGGAGTTCGGGAAGGAAGACGTGAAGGAGATTCTCGCGGTGCTGGGCGAGCGGAAGATCCTGAACCACGCCGCGGGGCAGTGGCACTGGGCGAGCCAGGTCTACCCGGCGGACACGGTGCCGCTCCGGAGCGTGAACAACGAGAACTTCGTCATCATGGACGGGTCGCGGCAGAACCGGGTGATCGCGGAAGTCGATTTCTCCTCGGCCCCGTCGACCGTGTACCCGGAGGCGATCTACCTCTGCGAGAGCGTCCCTTACCACGTCACGCACCTCGACTACGCGCAGCACCGCGCCTACGTGAAGCCGGTGGACGTCGACTACTACACCGAAGCCATCACCAATACCTCCGTGCGCGTCCTCGACATCTTCGACCACTCCCCCGTCCCCGCCGCGACGCGCGAGCACGGTGAAGTCCACGTCGCATGGCGCGTCTCCGGCTTCAAGAAGATCAAGTACGCCACGCGCGAAAACGTCGGCTACGGCGACGTCAACCTCCCCGATCAGGAAATGCAGACCACCAGCTACTGGCTCACCTTCGACCCCGAGATCCTCAAAGGCCTCCCGTTCGACCGCGCCGAGCTCCTCGACGGCGCCTGCGGCCTCGCGTACCTCCTCCACCACCTCGCCCCCTTCCTCCTCATGTGCGACCGCCGCGACCTCCAGCAGTGCGTCGGCGACACCGAAGCCGAGTGGTTCGCGCTTCAGCAGGAACGCATCGGCAGGACGCGCACGGTCAAGGCGCGCGAGGGGGACGTTGCCGTGGAGGCCCTCGCCTCGTTCCGCCCCACGATCTTCCTCTACGACAACTACCCCGGCGGCGTCGGCTTCTCGCAGGCGCTCTACGACCTCCACGCCCCGCTCATGTCCCGCGCCCTCCGGCTCCTCGAGGCCTGCCCCTGCACCGCGGGCTGCCCGTCCTGCGTCGGACCGGCGAATGAAGCGGGAGCGAAAGCGAAGGAGGTGGCGAGGGCGCTGCTCGGGTGCATGGTGGGTGAAGGAGACCGGGAGGCATTCGCGGGAATTGCGAGCCATAAGCCATAAGCCAGAAGCCATAAGGGGCGGGCTTCGCCCGCCATCTGGACCGGAGCGGACTTCAGCTTGCGGAGGCGGAGGATCATCCCCGCCTCCGCCGGCTGAAGTCCCACCGCCAAACATGGCGGGCGAAGCCCGCCCCTTATGGCTTATGGCGTATGGCTTCTGACTTTCCCGCACCGCCGTCCCCTCGATTTCCGCGAATCCTCTTCTTGCCCCGACCGCCCCCACCCCCTATATTGTCCTCCCCTCTTTGGCGGGAGCTGTCCCCCCGCCCGGGGCATCTTCAGGCCAGGCCGTTCCAATTCGGGGGTTCCGTGGCTGAGTCCAAGTGCACCTCGTGCGAAGAAGTGAAAGAAATCGGCGGCGATTCGACGGGCGGGGTGCAGCTCTGTGACGACTGCATTTCCCAGGCGATGGAGGGCGTCGAACTCCTCTTCACCTGCCCCGCCTGCCTCATGCAGATGGCCGTCTCGTTCCCTGAGGGGTATTTCGAGGACGTCGAGGAAGCGCGCCAGCTGTACCTCGCGGCGGTGAATTCGCATCGGGAAGGCTGGTGCAAGAAGGCGTAGTCCTCGGGGGTCCCGTGCGATCGACGCCTCACCTTCTTTTCCGGCTCTTCATCGCGGCCGCGCTTCTCGCCTGCCCCGGCTGCGGCGACCCGACGCGCATGTTCCTGCACCCGGCGTCCGAGTTCATCGCGACGCCCGAAGCCATGGGCGCGGCCTTTGAAGACCTCCGGATCCCGCGCGAGGACGGCGGCGAGACGCGCGCATGGTGGATCCCGCTTCCCGAGGCCCTCGGCACCGTCGTCATCTTCGGCGGCAATTCCGGGAACCGCTCGCACCACCTTGTCTACGCGAGGATCGCGCGCGAGGCCGGGTTCTCCGTGCTGCTCGTGGAGTACCGCGGCTACGGGCCCGACAACGGCGAGCCCGGCGTGAGGGAGCTGGCGCTGGATGCGAGGGCGGCGGTGGGATGGGCGGGGAAGCGGCCGGGGCGGGTCGGCGTCTGGGGAATTTCGCTGGGCACGGCGGTCGCGATCCGGGCCGCGGCGGAGTGTCCCGGCGACGTGGACGCGATCTGCGTCGAGGCGAGTTACCAGCTCGTGCCGGCGATGCGGAACTACATGGGCTACGCGATGCCGGACGCCGTAGCGGCCCCGCTGGCCCTGCTCGTGCGGCTGTTTCTGATCCGATCGGGCACGGATCCGGAACCGAACCTCGAACGGCGGCGCGCGGGCGTCCCGGTGTTCTTCCTGCAGGGCGATCGCGACCGCGTCACGAAGACGTTCTGGGCGGCGCGGATGTTCGAGCGGACGCCGGGGCCGAAAGCGCTCTGGCTGATGGAGGACACGGGACACTCGCCGGAGCCGCTGCGAAGCGCGGATCCCGAATACGCGGAGCAAGTCGGCCGGTTTTTCCGAAGCGCGCTCGCGGGCGAGCCCGACCCGCAGGCGTGCGCCACGTGGCGGGCGGAGAAAGCCGACGGGGGGTGGGAAATCGAGGCGTCCGTCGTCTGCGAGGGCCCCTTCCCCGCCCCCGTCGAAGTCGTCGCGGTCGCCGAGGACGAAGTCGCGCGGCGGCGCCTCTGGGTGGAAGGGCCGGTGACGCGCGTCATGCTGTCGACGCGGGGCTGCCCGGCGACCGTGTGCGCGCGCCGGTACCACCGCGTGGCGCTTTCGGGCAGGAGCTGGACGATGGACGCCTCGTTCCTCACGCGCTCGTATCGCGAGCTCAATCGGCTCGCGGAGTCGCGCCGGGAGGGGACGTACCAGCCACGGCTCCTCAACGTCGAAGTCCATCCGCTTCTCGCGGCCCAGTATTCCGTCGAGATGATCGAAAATGCCGGCCTCGCGCCGGACCCGGAAACGGCGCGCCGCCAGCTCCTGCGCGCGCTCGAGGTCGCTCCGCCCGCCGCGGAGGCCGCCTGGATCGTGGGAGACGCGCGGTACGAGAAGGCGACGGTCGGCACGCGCGAAATGGTGCTGGAGCGGTGCCGGGCGATTTTCGAGAACTCGGGCTGGGACACCGCGCCGCTGGAGGCGAAAATACGGGAACTGGAGGGCCGATGAAGACGGACCTGGTCCACGAGTTCGGATTCGAAGCCGCGCATGCGCTTCCCCGCGTCCCCGAAGGCCACAAGTGCCGGCGGATGCACGGGCACTCGTTCCGGGCGGAGGTGCGGATTACGGGGGAGGTCGATCCGCGGACCGGGTGGGTGATCGATTTCGCGGAGGTGAAGGCGGCGGTGGAGCCGGTGCGCGAGGCGCTGGACCACCGGACGCTGAACGACGTGCCGGGGCTGGAGAATCCGACGAGCGAGGTGCTGGCGAAGTGGATCTGGGACCGCGTGAAGCCGAGGCTGCCGGGGCTCGCGTGCGTGGTGGTGCGGGAGACCTGCACGAACCGGTGCGAGTACCGCGGCGAATGAGCCTCACGATCGGCGGGTGGCGGATCGACGGCGTGGACACGGGCCGGTTCTGGCTCGACGGGGGCGCGATGTTCGGCGTGGTGCCGTGGACGATGTGGTCGAAGACGAACCCGCCGGACGCGAAGAACCGGATCGAGCTGGGGATGCGGGCGCTGCTCCTGCGCGGCCACGGGCGGACGGTGCTGGTGGACTGCGGCGCTGGGCACAAGTGGACGCCGAAGATGGCGGAGATCTACCGCATCGACTACGCGCAGTCGACGCTCGAGCGGGGTCTCGCGGCGCACGGGCTGGCGCCGTCGGACGTGACGGACCTGTTCCTCACGCACCTGCATTTCGACCACGCGGGCGGGCTCTCGAAGGCGGACGCGCAGGGCGGGATCTCCCTCGTGTTTCCGAACGCGAGGCACTGGCTCCAGCGCGCGAACCTCGACTGGGCGCGCGCGCCGCACGAGCGCGAGCGGGCGAGCTACCTGCCCGAACACGTCGGACCGGCGGGCGAGGCGCCGGGCCTCGAGCTGCTCGACGGCCCGGAAGAAATCTACCCGGGCTTCTCGTCGGTGCGGTGCGACGGCCACACCGTGGGCCAGCAGCTTCCCCTGATCTCGGGCCCCGAAGGAAAACTGTTCTACTGCGCCGACCTCGTGCCGACGATTACGCACCTCCCTGTGACCTGGGTCATGGGGTACGACCTGAACGCGCTGCTCTCGATGAAGGAGAAAAAGGAAGTGCTGGAGCGCGCGGCGCGGGAGAACTGGATCCTGGCGTTCGAACACGACCCGAAGACCGCGGCGACGAGGATCGCGGTCGACGAGAAAGGGAGGTTCGTGGCGAAGGAAACAGTTGAAATCTGAATAGGACGAACACGGAACGTCACGGAATCTCACACGGAAGAGCACGGCAGGCCCCGCCCTTCCGTCGACTTTTCCGTGCTTTTCCGCGTTCGCTCCTTTAAACACGCCGGCTCAACCCCGAAATCGGATCCTCCCCCATGCCCGAACCCACGCAGGGAATGCTCTTCGGCGCCCCGAAATCGAAGTCCCGCACGCTCGTCTTCGACCTCGAGACCCAGAATTCCTTCGACGACGTCGGCGGCCGCAACAAGTTCGCCGAGTTGCGCATGTCGGTCGGCGTCACGCTCGACCTCGACTCCGGCGAATTCACCGTCTACCGCGAACCCGAGGCCAACGCCCTCATCGACGACCTGAGGGCGGCGAAACGCGTCATCGGGTTCAACCAGAAACACTTCGATTACGCGGTGCTCTCCCGCTACCTGAAACTCGACTGGGAGGCGGTGCCGTCCTTCGACATCCTCGAGGACCTGACGCGGATCCTCGGACACCGCGTGAAGCTCGACTCGGTTGCCGAGGCGACGCTCGGGACGAAGAAGAGCGGGCACGGGCTGCAGGCGATCGAGTGGTTCCGCAAGGGCGAGTGGGACACGCTCATCCACTACTGCAAGGACGACGTGAAGATCACCGCCGACGTGTGGAACTTCGGCGTGAAGAACGCGCATGTGCTGATCGGGACGTGGAACGGGCCAAAGAAGGTGCCCGTAACGTGGAAGTAGGTGAGGCCGCGGACAGAAGCCGACCCGCCGTGGTACCGGAGTCCAGGATCAGGGCTTCAGGATCAGGCGCGCAGCCGCCGCAAGGTCCTGGGCGATGGATTTCTGGGCGTCTTTCTCGGACGGCCAACCGATGATGTTTGCGTGGTCCTGGGGGATCTCATCCGGATCGACAGAAAGCCCAGTGCCTTGAACCTGGGCGACAGACAGTTCTGCACGACCGTACAGGGTCAGATGGAGAGGTGCCGCAACCTCCCGTTGGCCTGCCTCCCAGATCCGGACCTCGGGCCAGTCCTGAGTCCTGAACACCGACAAACGCAAGTTCGTTGGCGGCATGAAAGCCCGCGATTTCACGAAGCCGCCCGTGAAGTTGAAAGCGTTGCTATGGATCAGGAAACGAGACAGGGACTCACTCTCGATGAGCGGGCGCGCCATCAGTGGTTGTGACCGCCGCCGAACAGCCTTCGAAGACCGGAACGAATCGGATCGGGAAGCTCCGGCGTGAGCTGTTCGGTTCCGTGAGTTTTGTTAGCCCCAAATTTCCCCGCGTAGCTAAGGCGACCGTTGCCGCCGACGCTCACAGAAAACACTGTGTCAGCTGACGCCTGCCAGTCGAAGGCCAATTCGCCATCCGGATCGATTGAAATCTCCGGTGCCGGGACCTCAGAGGGCAGCAGCCTGAGGAAGTCCAGGGACGCCAACGCGCTGGGCAGACTCACGCTGGATCCTTCATATCCGTCCCAGCCCGGCGCAAGAGCCCCGACGATGGCCTCGTTCCACGACTTGAGCAGGCGCGACTGTCGCGATCGCACTTCGGGAATGGCCTGACCTTCCGTCTGCAGAGATTCCAGTCGGGCGATGCTTTCCGCATCGTCGCTGAATCCGCAGGTTCCACCGGGATGAAGTGTGCTCGCGTTCATCTGTGTTTAGCTCGCCTAGGAATCATAGCGCCTCACGACGGCGTCCTTCAAGCTGCTGAAGAAAACCCCGTTTTTTCGTTCTCGAAGTCGCTCCAGGATGGGCTTCAACTCCGTCGGATCACAGGTGAAGGTCCCCGTGCAGAACACGTCGATGTCCAGGAGAAGGCTCTGCCTGTTCTCCTCCAAGCCCGGTTCGCTTGCCCGAGTTACGATACATGTCGTCCCGTCGGCAGGATCTGTCGTCACGGTCCGGTCCATGAAGGTCTTCAGATCACCTTGAAACCCGGGCGGAGTCTTCGGAGGCTGCATCAATACGCCAGTAAGGAGGCCACGAGCCTCGATCACGAAGTCGATCCTGTTGATGTACCGTACTGCGATACGCGTCACGCGTTCCGGAGACGCGGTTCGTCGGTAGTGTTCCCACCCTTCCAGGAAACGATCCCGCACCTGCTGCCAATCTGTGTAGGGCTTGAGTCTGCTGAAAGTGAAGCCATTCAACTGAAACTGCATGATCTCCTCTCCTGTTTGCGACCAGAATCGGTAGCCGACAGTACCCTTTTCCTCATAGCTCTGCATGGGGGGCGATCCTCGCGTGAAAGACACGCCCGCCTTGAACTGCCGCATCTCTTCCATACGAGGAAATCGTGGTTTGAGTTCGTATTGAAGAGCCCGGAATGACTCCAACTTGAAGGCCGCCGGAAGAACAGCGCGGAAATCCACGACGGACTCCGAGACGGGTGGGTTCTTCAGCGGTCTGATCTTCGCCACAACGGTCTCCGCGAAAGAGCGAGCGAAGTGAGGTCAGGCCACGGCCTCGATCTTCTTCTTCATCGCGTCCGGCGACGCCGTCCCCACGTGCCGCCCGACCTCCTGCCCGTTCTTGAAGAATACGAACGTCGGGAGGCCCATGACGCCGAGCGAAGAGGCCGCTTCCGTCGAATCGTCTATCTTCGCCTTCACGAACTTGACCTTGCCGGCGAGCTGGGTCGCGAGCTGCTCCAGCACGGGAGCCATTTTGGTGCAGGCGTGTCAGCCGTCTCCCCAGAAGTCCACGACCGTGACGCCGGACGCGACCGTGGACTTGAAGTTCCCGTCGTTGACTTCGGCGAGGCTCATGTTCGTCTCCGATGCTGTTAAGCGAGGAGTTTGTCGATCCGTTCCTGGAACGCCTGCTTGTTGGCCGCGCCGACCATCCGGTCGACTTCCTTCCCGTCCTTGAAGAACACGATCGTCGGGATGCTCATCACCCCGAAGCGAGCCGGGGCGCCCTGGTTCTGGTCCACGTCCATCTTGTAGACCCGCACCTTGTCCGCGTACGTGCCCGCCAGCTCCTCGACGATCGGCGCGACCTTCTTGCACGGCCCGCACCAGGTCGCCCAGAAGTCCACCATCGCGACGCCCTTGCCGCCTATCTCCGATTCGAACTTGTCGTCGTTCAGTTCCGTCGCCTTGCCCATCGTCGGATCTCCAGCCTGAAAGAAGTCGGATGTGATCTTCCGGAATGCCGCTCGCGCTCCGGAACAATGATCGCCCGCGGCCGGTCGCGCGGCCAGCCCTTTCAGCGCCCGCCCTTTCCTCCCGCGGCCTCGCGAAGCGCCTCCACCACCATCCCCGGCGTCAGCACCTCGGGAAGCAGCCAGACTTCCCGCGCCGGATCCGCCGGGATCACGACATACATCGGGACGCCGGCCTTCCCATGGCGCCGGAGCCACGCGCTGATGACGGGGTTCGACCGGGTGAAGTCCGCCTTGAGCGGCACGACGCCCAGCTTCGCCATCTCCTGCCGGACGGCGTCGGTCTCGAGCGCGACGCGCTCGTTGGTCTTGCACGTGAGTCACCAGTCCGCCGTGAAATCGATGAAGCCGGGTTTGCCGGCCTTCCGCAGCGCGGCGACGTTCTCCTCGCTGAACGGCTGCCAGGGGATCTCCCGGGCGAAATCCAGGCCCTCCGTCTTTAACGCCGCGCCGCCGGCTCCCGCTTCCGCCGCCTTCGTGACCAGGAACCTCTTCCCCGCCACGACCGAAATCGCGATCGCGAACCCGATGGCGAGGAGCCGCGAGCGCGGGGGCGCGATGTCCGAGCCCCACTGCCCGTAGACCCAGGCGCCGAAGGAGACGGCCGTGAGGAAGGCGAGGAAGCCGATCACTCCGTCCGGGCCGGTTTGCGTCGCGATGGTGTCGATCAGCCAGACGGCCGTCCCGATGAGGATGAACCCCATGACCTTCTGGAACGGTCCCAGCCAGGCGCCGGGTTTCGGCAGGAATCGGAAGAGGGCGGGCACCCAGCCGATGACGAGGAACGGCAGCGCGAGGCCGAGGCCGGCCGCGGAGAGGAAGAGGAACACGCCCCAGCCGGGAAGGGTGAAGGCGAATCCGATGCCGGTGCTGAGGAAGGGGGCGGTGCAGGGGGTGGCGACGACGGTGACGAAGAGGCCGGTCATGAGGTGGCCGATCCAGCCGTGCTTCCGCGTGGCCTGCGAGGCGATCCCGGCGCCCATGGCGGGGACTTCGAAGACGCCGAGGAGGCTCAGGGCGAACACGAATATGATGGTGGTGAGCGCCATGACGAAGGGGGTCGACTGGAACTGGAATCCCCAGCCGACCTCCTTGCCGAGGGCCCGTAGCACGACGACGGCGACGGCGAGAGCGTTCAGGCACAGGAGGACGCCCGCGGTGTACGCGAGCGCCGCGACCCGGCGGGTGCCGGGCGTGACGTGCTTCTGCCCGACGAGGCTGAACAGCTTGAGCGTGAGGACGGGGAGGACGCAGGGCATGACGTTGAGGAGCAGCCCGCCGACGAACGCGAGGCCGAGCATCGCCATGAACGAGGCGTCCGCCGCGGGCCCTGCGGGCTTCGCGGCCGCCGGCGGAGGGTCCGGTTTCTTCGGCTCCACCGGCGGCGGCGCCGTCCCGCCCTCGAGGACCGTGACTTGCCCCTGGACCCCGATGTCCCCTTCCTCAAGGCAGGTCGACATGGTGCACAGCATGTGGTGCACCGCGAGCGTGAATTTCGCCGGGCCGGGTTTCGCCCCCTCCGTCACGACGAGCGGCACTTCGAACGTCGCGGTCCCCTCGTGGTAGGCGTACTCCTCGACGACGCCGTTCTCGTACGTCTCCTTGTGGTAGTGCGGCTCCGACTCCTTCACGCCCTCTCCCGCGCGGAACGTCCCCGCGGTGACCCGGAACGCCGTCGGGATCCCCGTGGTGCCCTTCTTCACCGAGTAGATGTGCCAGCCCTCGGGGATCTCCACCTCGATTTTCACGACGACCGTTTCGCCCAGCTTCGCCCTCGCGGGCTCGACGCCGGCGACGCGTCCCTGGAGCACGGCGAGCTCGGCCGGCACTTCGCCCGGCGGATCGCCGATCTGCGCCCGGAGTGGAAGCGCGAGCAGAAGCGTGGCGGCCAGGATTCTCAGGGTCATCACGAGGGGCGACATCCTAATGTCCTCATCGTCCCCTCTGCAACGACCGTCGCGCCCCCGCGATTCCCGGGTTCCGGCGGCGGAGCCTCGTCTTGATCCCTCCGTGCCCCGGTGCTATCGTCGTCTGACCTCCCCGCACCCTCGGAGTCGCGCCCATGGCCGATGCCGTCCTTATCTATGCCGCCAGCTCCCACGACTCCAATCTCCTCTACAAGACGCGGTTCCAGGCCGGCGACCCCATCGTCTACATCGAAGCCGGCGGGAAAAACCTCCTCGTCCTGAACGACCTCGAGCTGGGGCGGGGGAAAGCCGAAGCGCGCGTCGACGAAATCGTGTCGATGTCGGCGGTCGAGAAGGAGCTGAAGGACGCGGGCCAGGCGAAGCCCACGCTCGCCGACATCGTCGCGCGCGTGCTGGAGCTGCGCGGCGCCGACCGCGTCACCGTCCCCGCGAGCTTCCCGCTGGAGATGGCGGACATGCTGCGCGGGAAAGGTGTGTCGCTGACGTACCGGCGGGAGCCGTTCTATCCCGAGCGCACGGTCAAGACCGAGGAAGAGCTGAAGCACATCCGCGAGGCTGTGAAATTCACGGAAGAGGCGTACGCGCGGGCGCACAAGGCATTCGTGGAGACGGAAATCCGCGGGAACGAACTCTGGTACCAGGGGTCGCCGCTCACGGCCGAGCGCGTCAAGCGGATCATTGACGGGTACCTGTACGAGAACGACCTGCTGGCGACGCACACGATCGTCGCGGGCGGCGAGCAGGGCACGGACCCGCACTGCCGCGGCTTCGGGCCGCTTCACCCGAACGAAACCATCGTGATCGACGTTTTTCCGAAGTCGCTCAAGACGGGATACGTGGCGGACATGACGCGGACGTGGGTCAAGGGAAAGGCAACCGCGGAGGCGAAGCGGATCGACGCGGCGGTGAAGGCGGCGTGCGAGACGGCGTTCCGGACGATCCGCGCGGGAGTGGAGTCGACGGACGTGCACAAGGCAGTGCAGAAGACGCTGGAGGACGCGGGGTTCAAGACGGAGACGCGCGACGGCAAGCCCGTCGGATTCTTCCACGGCACGGGCCACGGCATCGGCCTCGACGTCCACGAATCGCCCCCGATGGGCAAGCGGGGGGCGCTTCTCAAGGAAGGAATGGTCGTCACGGTCGAGCCCGGGCTTTACTATCCGGGTGTGGGGGCGGTCCGGATCGAGGACGACGTGGTCGTGACGAAGGACGGCTGCGTGAACCTCTGTTCCTACCACAAGAACCTGGAGATCCCCTAACGTGGCCATTCAGCGACGCGAACACGCCGAGTTCTGGCTGCAGGAGGCGTTCAAGCGCCAGATGCAGGGGGATCTCGACAAGGCGGTGGAGCTGTACCGCAAGTCGATCGAGGTCCATGCGATGCCCGAGGCGCACACGTTTCTGGGGTGGACGTACTCGTTCCTCGGGCGGCTGCAGGACGCGATCGACGAGTGCCACAAGGCGATCGCGCTCGACCCGGCGTACGGGAATCCGCACAACGACATCGGGGCGTACCTGATCGAGCTCGGGAAGCTCGACGAGGCGATCCCGTATCTCCAGAAGGCGATCCGGGCGGAGCGCTACGACGCGCGGCACTATCCGCATTTCAATCTGAGCCGGATCTGGCTGCAGAAAGGCCGGCTGGGCGACGCCATCCACGAGTTGGAGGAGGCCGTCCGGCTCTGTCCGAACTATCCCGCCGCGCTCAAGGAGCTGACGCGCCTCCGGGACGAGGAATCCCGCCGGAAGACTTCGCACAAGAACGGGTAAGGAGAGCGACCGTGGTCACGCTGGGTGAGATCGCCGCTGCCGTCAAGATGGACGTCGAGGTCGTACGCCGGATCCTGAGCGAGCAGCCGGGCACGCGCGTGCCCAAGGACACGGCCGACAAGGTGTTCGGCACGGCCCGCAAGCTCGGGTACGACTTCAAGAAGCTGAAGATCGGGAAGCGGATGAGCGCGCGCAAGGAGGTCTTCGACGAGGTTCTGCAGCAGATCGAGTCTCATCCTTCCTGGAGCCGGTCGGACATCGTGAAATACGTGAAGCAGTCGAGCGAGATGATCGAGCGCGTGTCGAACCGGACGTTTCACGAGGAATTCCCCAAGGACGACTAATCCTTCGACCCGCCCTTCGGGCTCGCTCAGGGCCAGCCGAAGGGTGCGTCATCCGGCGGATCCGAAATCGGTCCTGGCGTAAAGAATTCCAGACGGGAGGAGTCCGGAGTGTTCTGCAACAAATGCGGCGTCGAGCTGCCTGAGGGAAGCGGGTTCTGCAACAAGTGCGGCGCTTCGCAGGGCGGCGCCGCGCCCGCCGCCGCCGCCGGATCGCCCGCGCCGGCGGTCCCGCAGCCCGCGGCGCAGGCGGTCCACGAGCCGTCGAAGGAAGAGGAGGTGTGGCGCGGCCGCTACTCGCCGCGCACGCTGGGGATGGGGTTTGTGGGGGCGGGACTGTGGCTCGTCGGGCTCTGGGTCGCGTACTTCGCGATGTCGGGAAAGGAATCCTGGTTCCACGACAAGGCGTGGTTCGTGTGGGTGATCGCGATCCTGTCACCGCTCCCGGCGATCTATGTCGGCCTGATCGCGTTCTGGCGGACCCTTACGATCCGGTACCGCCTGACGACGCAGCGCCTGTTCATCGAGCGCGGTTTCATCGGCCGGAAGATCGACGAAGTGGAGCTGATCCGCGTCGACGACGTCTCCGTGGCGCAGAACGTTCTGCAGCGGGTGTTCGACGTCGGGACTGTCATGATCCTGTCGACGGACGCGACGCACCCGAAGCTCGGGCTGATCGGCATTCAGTCGCCGGTGTCGCTGAAGGAAAAAGTGCGCGCGCTGATGAAGGAGTCGCGCAAGCGCAGCGTTCACTTCGAGACACTCTGAGCGGAGCTTGAGCCTAGCGGAGAGCTGCTGAAGACTCTGATCAGCGACACCAGGATTCCCGCGATCCGGTTCGGCGTTCGGAGTTCGGGGTTCGGCGTTTCCCGGATCCGCCCGGCTGGTCCCCGCGCTTCCGGCCACCTAAGACAGGTCGTCGCGAGCTCGCGATCGGGATCGCCGCAGCTGGCGTCAACGCCGAACACCGAACGCCGAACGCCGAACGCGCCCGCTCTCCCCCGTCCCGGGCGTCACCTGGCCGGCGCGCGATTCCGGATCACGACGCGGCTCACACGCCGCTTCCTCAGCACGTCCATCCGGATCTCCGCCCCGATCCCCTTCCCCTGCCGCACCGCGATCGTTCCCTTCCCCGAAACCACGACCGGCTCGTCGATCACGTCCGGATCGTAGTAGCGGTCGCTTCCCGAAATGTCTCCGGGCTTCGTGAACCCGGGCAGGCTGGCGATGGCGACGTTGTGGAGGCGGCCGACGCCGCTTTCGAGGAGGCCGCCGCACCAGACGGGGACGCGGCGGCGGCGGCAGAGGTCGTGGATGCGAAGGGCGAGGGTGGGGCCGCCGACGCGGGCGGGCTTGATGTTGACGACGCGGCAGGCGCGCATGTCCACGGCGTTGCGCGCGAGGTCGGGGGAGGTGATGGACTCGTCGAGGCAGACGGGGGTCCGGATTTTTTTCGCGAGGGCCGCATGGTCGGCGAGGTCCTCGTGGCCGAGGGGCTGTTCGAGGTAGTCGAGGCGGAAGCGGTCGAGGCGCGCGAGGTGTGGGGCGTCGCGGAGGGTGTAGGCGCCGTTGGCGTCGGCGGTGAGGGGGAAGTCCGGGAGGAGTTTCCGGGCGGCGGCGAGGGGGAGTTGGTCCCAGCCCGGCTTGATCTTGAGTTTCACGCGGCGGTAGCCTCGCTCGACGAAAGCGGCGATGCGACGCATGAGGTCCGGAAGCGGTTCGATGCCGAGCGACACGCCGCTTTCGATTTCCCGGCGGGTTCCGCCGTAGAGCCGCGCCACGGGCACGCCCCGGCGGCGCGCCTCGAGGTCCCAGAGAGCGGATTCGAGGCCCGCCTTGGCCATGGCGTGGCCGCGGATGCGGGCGAAGAGGGCCGGGCAGTCGGCGGGAGTGCGGAGGCCGGCGGCGAAGAGTTCGGGCGCGAGGAAGCTATCGATGACATAGGCGGCGGTGACGACGGTTTCGGCGGAGTAGTGCGGCTGCGCGGAGGCCGGGACTTCGCCCCAGCCGGAGACGCCGTCGCCCACGGCTTCGACGAGGATGGTCTCCTGCCGGAGGACGCGGCCGAAGGAGGTTTCGAACGGGAACCGGAGGGGCATGTGGAGCGTGTGGAGGACGATTCTGCTGGGAAGTTCCATGCGGGCATTATCCCTCGGGCGCCCGGGCGCGCGCCACGATCCGCATTCAGGTGAACCGCCGGCGCGAGCCCGGAGGGCGGGCGAGTCCCGCGCGCTCGGAATCCTTGAGCGTAACCGCGGCTTCCTGGCGTCGCTGAACGCGACGGGAACTTCCCAGCCGCCCGGGCGTCCAATGCTCAATTCCCCGGGAGGCTCCCCATGAAGCGAGTTCTCGCCCTGTCCCTTGCCCTCACGATGGCGCTGCCGGCCTTCGCCAAGCGCGCCATGCGGTACTTCGATGTCGAGACGCTTCCGGGAACGGTCGACACGCCGCGCCTGTCGCTATTCGGAAACGGCTGGCTGGTGCTGAAGAAGGGCGCCGACGGCGACGCGCTGGTCGCGATGGGGCCGGACGGGAAAGAGGCACGGAAGATCCTCGAACTGAAGGATGCGAAGATCGACGCCTGGTGGATCGCGCCGCGCGACACGCACGTCGCGTGGACGTCCGGGGGGAGGCTGTTCGTCTCGGAAATCGAGGCTTTCGACGGGCGCCGGGAAGCTCCGGCGCGCGAGGACCTGGGCGCGACCCCCGAGGGGGGCGTGGCGTTCTCTTCGGACGGCAGGAGTCAGGCGTGGTTCGTGGCGGGGACGCTGCGGGTCCGGCGGGAGGGAAAGACGAAGGAGCACGCCCTGCGCGCCGGACGCGCGTTTGCGGAGGGACCGGTGTTCTCGCTCGACGGCGGAGCGGTGTTCGCGATCACGGGTCCGGCGACGCCCGCGGGTCCGGCGGACGCGGTGGAGTCGCTGGCTCTCGATTCCGGGACTTGGACCGCGCTCGAATCCGCGACCGGACGGGTGCTTTCCGGCCTGGCGGCGCCGCACGCCGAACCCCCGGACGGAGCCTATACGCCCGAAGACGCGGGCCGTCGCGTCGCATGGATCGCGCGCGACGCGGACGGCGAGGCCGACATCCGGGTGATGGACGCCGGCTCAAAGACGTCCGAAACGCCCGTCGAGGGAGTGGCCGTGGAAGCCATCGCTTTCACACCGTACGCCAGTGCGATCGTGTACACGGCCCGCGGCGACGGCGGCCGCATGCAGGCCTGGATGGTCAACGTGTTCCGCTCGGGCACGAAGCGCGGCTTCGCCCGCGACCGCATCGCCGACGCCACCGACGGCGACATCATCTGCCCGACGCCCCGCGGCGCGGAGACCTGGTTCCTCGCGAAGACGTGCGACGACGCATGGCAGGTGAAGCGGGCGAAGGCGCGGTAGCGGAAGCCACCTACGGCTTCCTCAGCGTCGCCTTGGCGTCTGTTCCGCAGTCCGCCAGCGTCAGCGTCGACTTCGTCCCGCCTTCGAACTCGAGCTTCACCAGCCCGCCCTTCCAGGCGGGCTTCCCCTTCCATTCGATCTTCCCCTCCTGGATGCTCGCGGGGCAGACTCCATTTTCATCCACGTACAACGGGAACGGGACCTCCGGAGCGAGAACGATGAGCTGCCTCGCCTTGACCGGCGCCCCGAAGCCCTCGGCGGTCGTCTTGATTTCGATCTTCTCGGCGTCCAGTTCGCGCTCGCCGACCTTGACCTTCGCCGCGGTGACCTCCGCCGTGCCGGTGGCGGCGTCGTTTCCCGGGTCGGGCAGGCGCGCCCTCGTGAGACGGAGCTCGCGCCCCGTCTCCCCCGGCTTGCCCCAGAACGCCCGCAGCACCTTGCGGTCCTTGCGGCCGATCGAACAGAGAATCACCGTCCCCGGCCAGTACTCCGCCGTCGTCCGGTCCTCCTCGATCCACACCGCGTCCGCGTCCACCGCCACGCACGCCACGCGGTACTCGATCGCCTTCTCCCCGTCCCGCTCCAGCCGCCTCTTCACCCACTCCCCCGCTTTCGCCCCGCCAAAGTCGTGGTCGAGCCACGCGTTTTCGGACACGTCGGGGGGCGAGTCCTGGGCGACGGCGGTTCCGGCCAGAAAAGCGACGACAAGCAGAACGCGCACGGGCATGGGAGTCGCCTCGAATCGGGGGAAGCGCATGGTACCGCGGACGCCCTACTTTCGATCGAACTCCAGCGAGCCCCCGCGTTCCGAGATCGCGATCACGGGCCCGCTCGGGGATCCTTTCCGCGCGATCCGCGACAGGTTCACGCCGTTGATGAGCGCGTGCGCGAGAATCGGGCCCATCACGTTTCCGGTCCACAGGAAGATCGCGCCGAATCCGTAGGCCGTGACGATGGTGAAGGCGGTCCAGGGGAGGAGGTTTTTGCGGAATGGGAAGTGGCAGGCGCCGAAGGCAAGGGAGGTGATGGTGATGCCGGCGAAGTGCTGGAGTGCGCGGGACGCGACGATCTTCGCGGCGAGGGTGGTGGCCGTGGGCTGCAGGGCGGCGCGGAAGAGCATTTCCTCGCCGATGCCGCTGGCGACGGCGAGGGCGACGCATTGGAGCGACGAAAGCCCTCCGAGCGCGACGCCGAATTCGATTTCGAGGGTCTTCGCCCATTCATGGTGTTCGGAGGCGTAGGCGGAGAACCAGAGGATCGCGGTGGCGAGGCCGACGCCGAGGCCGGCCGAGGAGAGGAGGTCTTCGGCCAGGATGAGCCAGAACGCCTCGCGCCCGTCGCGAAGGATGATCCAGACCACGCCGCCCGCGGTCATCGCGCTGTAGACGACGCCTGCGAGGGCGACCATGCCCCAGTGACGGCCGCGCATGATGAGAGGTTATCAGCGGCCGGGCGCGGGCGCGACGGTTTCGGCTCCGGCGGAGGGGGCGTTCCTGGTTACTCGTTACTGGTTTCTCGCTTTGAGGAGTCAGAGTCTGAGACAAAATCGGTCAGGGAGGCTCCATCGGCCGGCAAGTGAGTTCCCGGTTATCAGGGCCTCCGCGCCTGCTTCTTCCGCTTCCGGCTCTCGTCCAGCCGTTCGTAGGCGTCGACGATCTTCTGCACCAGGGGGTGGCGCACGATGTCCGCGCGCGTCAGATAGATGAAGGAGACGCCGTGGATCGAGGGCAGGATCGACTGCGCTTCCATGAGTCCGGACGACTTCCCCAGCGGCAGATCCACCTGCGTGATGTCCCCCGTCACGACGATTTTCGAGCCGGTTCCCATGCGCGTGAGGAACATCTTCATCTGCTCGGGGGTCGTGTTCTGGGCTTCGTCGAGGATGATGAACGCATCGTCGAGCGTTCGGCCGCGCATGTAGGCGAGAGGAACGATTTCCACGACTTCCGCGTCGAGGAGGCGCTTGAGCTGGCCCGTTTCGAGGATGGCGTTCAGGGCGTCGTAGAGGGGGCGAAGGTACGGATTGACCTTGGCCTGGATGTCGCCGGGGAGAAAGCCGAGGCGCTCGCCGGCCTCGACCGCGGGACGCGCGAGGACGATCCGGCGCACGCGGCCGGTCTTGAGCGCCTCCACCGCCATCGCCACCGCGATGTAGGTCTTGCCCGTCCCCGCGGGACCGATGCAGAACGAGATGTCGTGCTCGCGGATGGCCTCGATGTACGAGCCCTGGCCGCCGCTTCGCGGCCCGAACTTCGCCCCGCGGCGGGACATTTCCACGCCTTCTTTCCGCCGCCGCTCGACGAATTCCCTGCCCGGATCTTCCTCGTTCACGGCCAGGCGCTCGACCTGGCCTTCCTCGGAGATGAACTCCTCGACCTTCTCAGGCGCAACCCAGCCTTCCTCGCGCACGATCTCCAGCATCCGCTCGAGCACCCGGTAGGCCTTCTCGACCTTGAGCGCCTGCCCCGAAATCTTCACCTCGCCGTCGCGCGCGGTGATGTTCACGCCGATCGCGTCGCGCACGGCCCTCGCGTGGCGGTCCCCGGCCCCGAGCAGTCCGACCAGTTCGTCGCGGTCCTGGACCCCCAGCGTTCTCTCGACTCTCGACATGGAACTCCCGGCTCGACCGTGTTTCGGGTTCCGTGGGTGAAGTCCCCGCGCACGGTGCCGCGCGGGAACTTCAACTTCAAAGGAAAAAAAGCAATGGCGGGCGGTTGTCCTCTTCTACGAGTGAGCTCTCAGCTTGATCGCCAGCACGAGCGCAGTGTACGCGACCGGCGCCGAGAGCAGCAGGCAATCGATCACGTCCAGGACGCCGCCCATGCCGGGAAGAAGCTTCGCGGAGTCCTTCATCGCGACGCTGCGCTTCATCAGGCTCTCGACGAGATCGCCGAACTGGCCGACGACCTGCACGAGAAGCGACACCGGGATGAACCACGCAAGGGGAAGTTCGCGCTGAAGCGCCGGCGAGATCTTCCACACGACCAGGCCCATCGCGCAGCCCAGGACCAGCCCTCCCACGCTTCCTTCGATCGTCTTCCCCGGCGACACCTTCGGGATGAGCTTGTGCTTTCCTATGGCTTTGCCGGTGAAGTACGCCATCGCGTCGGTCCCCTTGCTCGCGACGATCCACCAGAGGAACGCGGCCTCGCCGATCGCGGGCAGGTGGCGGATCTTCATGGAGTACGTCCCGAGCACCCAGATGTAGAAGAACCCGAAGAACAGGACCGCGAGGTCGCGGAACCGCTCGGGCTCGCCGCGGATCACCTCGGCGCACATGAAGACCACCATGATCCCGAGCAGAAGCACTTCCCCGATCGGCATGTCCGCGGGGCCGAGGGGGCGGGCCTTCCAGAACTCGAGGATCACGGCGACGGCGAGGGCGGCGGCGAGGGCGGCGGCGAACTCGACGGGGAGTTTCGCGCCTCCGGCGTTCTGGAGCCTGAGGTACTCGCGCATGCCGGCCCAGATGCCGACCACGAAGAGGCAGGAGATCCCCCAGGGGAATCCGCCCCGCCGGTAGTCGAGCCCGCACAGCGCGAGGAAGCCGACCGCGATCAGGACGCCGGCGATGACGCGCGTCCTCATCTTTCGGGAAGCCCCCCGAACCTCCGGTCGCGCCGGGCGAAGTCGCCGAGCGCCTCGTGCAGGCGCGGAATGCCGAAGTCCGGCCAGCAGTCCTTCGTGAACCACAGCTCCGAGTACGAAACCTCCCAGAGCAGGAAGTTCGACACGCGGTGGTCGCCGCCCGTCCGGATCAGGAGGTCGACGTCCTTCCCCGCGGGATCGTACAGGTACCGCCCGAACGTCTCCTCGTCCGCCTCCGGCACCCGCCCCTGCCGGAGCGCGTCCCCCGCGAATGCACGCGCCGCGTCCAGGATCTCCCCGCGCCCGCCGTAGTTCAGCGCGAGCACCATCGTCATCTTCGGGTTCTCGCGCGTCAGCGCCTTCGTCTTCTCAATCTCCGCCAGCACCTCGCCCGGCAGCTCGTGCAGCCGCCCGATCGCCGCGAACCGGATCCCGTTCTTCATCAGCGTCGGCCGCTCCCCCACGAGATACCGCCGGAGCAGCTTCATCAGAAAGTCGATCTCGCGCTTCGGACGCTTCCAGTTCTCCGCGGAAAACGCGTACAGCGTCAGCCTCTCGACCCCGAGCCGCGCGCACTCCTCCGTGATCTCCCGCACCGTCCGCGCCCCCGCCTCGTGCCCCTTGTGGCGCGGCAGCCCGCGCTGCTCCGCCCAGCGGCCGTTGCCGTCCATGATGACGGCGATGTGTCTGGGAAGCGGCGAGAAGGCCGGCTTGTTCATCCCGACCTCTCTACAACTTGCCGTCCGTCAGGACCGTCTGCTGCCGCTCGGGCCCGACGCTGACCATCGTCACCTTCACGCCGAGCTCCTTCTCCAGCTCGCGCAGGTAGGCGCGCGCCGCCGCGGGCAGATCCGCGAGCTTCCGCGCCTCCGTGGTCGGCTTCTTCCAGCCCGGCAGGTCGCGGTAAACCGGCTTCGCCTCCTCCAGCGTCCGGAGATCCGCCGGGAACGTCTTCACCGCGCGCGATCCCGCCTTGTAGGCCGTGCACACGCGGATCGTGTCGAGCTGGTCCAGCACGTCCAGCTTCGTGATCGCCAGCGCCGTGACCCCGCTCGTCCGGATCGCGTGCCGGCACCCCACGAGGTCGAACCACCCGCACCGCCGCGGACGCCCCGTCGTCGCCCCGTACTCCGATCCGATCTCGCGGATCCGGTTCCCCAGATCGTCGTCGAGCTCCGTCGGGAACGGTCCGCTTCCCACGCGCGTCGTGTACGCCTTCGCCACGCCGATCACCTGCTCCACGCACCCCGGCGGGACACCGGCGCCGCTCGAAATGCCGGTGGCGTCCGAGTTGGAAGAGGTCACGTAGGGGTAGGTGCCGAAGTCGATGTCGAGAAGCGAGCCCTGCGCGGCCTCGAACAGCACCCGTTTCTTCGACTCGATCGCGTCGTTCACCATCGCGATCGTGTCCGCGACCATCGGCTTCAGGCGCTTTGCGTACTCCGCGTAGTCCCGGCGGATCTTCTCGAACTCCACCGGCTCGCCGCCCAGCATTGCGAGGATCCCGTTTTTCTCCTCGACGTTGGCCCGGAGGCGGGATTCGAAGAGTTCGCGGTCGAAGAGATCGACGACGCGGATGCCGGTGCGCGAGAACTTGTCCGCGTAGCACGGTCCGATTCCGCGCCCGGTCGTGCCGATCTTCGCGTCGCCGCGTTTCGCCTCCGCCGCGCGGTCCACGGCCTTGTGGTAGGGGAAGACGAGGTTCGCGCGCTCGGAGATGAAGAGGTGGCCGGCGACCTTCGCGCCTTTCGATTCGAGGTCGGCGATTTCCGCGAAGAGCTGTTCGGGTTCGACGACGACGCCGTTGCCGACGATGCAGGTGCGGCCGTGGAGGATGCCGCTGGGGATGAGGTGAAGAACGAACTTCTGCCTGCCGACGACGACGGTGTGGCCGGCGTTGCCGCCGCCCTGGTAGCGGACGACGACGTCGCTGTCCGCGGCGAGGAGGTCGACGATCTTCCCCTTCCCCTCGTCCCCCCACTGGACTCCGATGACGCAGCGCACGCTCATGAGTTGCGGTCCGCCATGAGTTGGATGAATTTTCTGAAGAGGTAGAGGGAATCATGGGGGCCGGGGCCGGCTTCGGGGTGGTACTGGACGCAGAAGAGGGGGAGGGACTTATGTTCCAGGCCTTCGACGGTCTGGTCGTTGAGGTTGAGGTGCGTGATATCGAGACCGGTTTTCCCGAGGGAATCCGGGTCGACGGCGAATCCATGGTTCTGGGCGGTGATCTCGACGCGGCCGGTGCGGAGGTTTTTCACGGGGTGATTGCCGCCGTGGTGGCCGAACTTGAGTTTGAACGTTTTTCCGCCGAGGCCGTGCGCGATGATCTGGAGACCGAGGCAGATGCCGAAGACGGGGACTCTGCCGGCGAGATCGCGGACGCAGGCGGCGGCGTAGTCGAGGGCTGCCGGGTCGCCGGGGCCGTTCGAGAGGAAGACGCCGTCGGGCTTCAGGTCGAGGACCTGGCGGCCGGTGACGGTGGCGGGCAGGACGGTGAGCTTGCAACCCAGACGGGTCAGGTGCCGGAGCGAGCTGTACTTCACGCCGTAGTCGATGGCCGCGACCTTGTAGAGATCGGGGGCCGACGGCGGCAGGCCGACCGGAGCGAGGGGGCCGTCCGTGCGCTCATGCCAGGGGAACGCTTCCTTCGGCGTGACTTCCCTGACGAGGTCGCGGCCCACCATGCCCGGGGAGTTCCGGGCCTTGACGACGAGGCTGGCGTCGTCGACGTCCGCGGTGGAAATCACACCGCGCAGGGCGCCCTTCTCGCGGAGCCGGAGCGTCAGCAGGCGCGTGTCGACGCCTTCGATCCCTACCACGCCGGCGCGCTTGAGCCAGGTACCGAGGTCTTCGCTGGAGCGGTAATTGGAGCGGACGCGGCTGGCCTCGCGGACCACGAACCCTTCGGGCTGTGGGCCCCTCGCCTCGATATCTTCGCTGTTGACCCCGTAGTTTCCGATCAGCGGGTAGGTCATCGTCACGATCTGTCCGCGGTACGAAGGGTCGGTGAGGATTTCCTGGTAGCCGGTCATGGAGGTATTGAAGACGACTTCGCCCGCGCGTTCGCCTTCCGCGCCGAACGAATTCCCGTTGAGGACGGTTCCGTCTTCCAGCGCGAGCTTGGCCCGCATCATAACCCCTTGTGCCGCAATTACTTACGATATCCGAATGGTCTCGTCCCCAAACCGTGGCATTATAGACCCGTCTTCGCCATCCGCAAGCCTTTCCGTCCGCTCCACCCGCCAACTTCTGGTTTCCGGCTCAACCTCTGGATTGCCAAGCACTTCTGAAATCGCGGAAAAACTCGTCCTGCCCGCGAACTCGACCGAAGCGCGACACACTTCCCCACCCGCGGCTGGAATTTTCTCGCGCTCTCAACATTGACAGGAAAACATCACAACTGTAGATTCCTCCTGATCTTCAGTCCGATGGCGTCGTGATTACGGGGCACGCCGCCGATTCCAGGATCCCAATCGAGGTCTGCCGCATGCTGAGACCGTTTGCGCTCGGACTCTGCCTCTCTTTGTTCGCCGCGCCGGCCTGGGCCATCGAGGAAAATCCCGACGAGTCCTCAGAAGAGGATTCCTACATCCCCAACAAGTTCACGATCAACCTCAAGGCCGCCTGGGTGCACTTCAAGGACGACCGCTCCATCAGCGATACCGGCAACGTCGGCGCCCGCATCGGTTTCGACGTCTGCGCGTGGGCCCAGCTGCAGCTCGGGTCGGAATACATGAAGGCGCGGGTCGACATCACCGCGAACGACAGCTCCGTGACCGACGACGTCGGGGATCTCCGGATGGTCCCGACCTACATCGACCTCCGCGTCGACATCTCCGACATCGATCCCACGATCCCCTGGCCGTGCACCTGGGTGTATCCCGAACTCATCGTCGGCGTGGGCTACATGCACGTCCGCCTGAACGAGGATTCCGACTTCGCCGGCGACATCAGCTACCACAGCGGCGCCCTCCTCCGCGGCGGACTCGCCCTGACGCTGGGCGACCGGAAGTCCCGGGTCACGTTCTCCGTCGAGTGCATCTATACCTGGGTCGCCCGCGACCTGGAGCTCGATGATGACCCGGCCACTAACAACTTCCCGAGCCGGATCAACCTCGACTACCTCGAGATCGGCGCCGTGTTCACCTGGAAGTTCTAAGCCCGCCCTCACGACCGAAACCCCGCGGATCGCGGGGTTTTTTTGTCGCCCCTACTTTCCCCCGGTCAGCTCGCCCTTCTCGTCCACCGGGCCCGCCACGACGACCGATAGGGCCGCCGGGTCCAGGTGCTTCGCCGCCACCCGCAGCACGTCCTCCGCCGTCACCGACTTCACCTTCTCCACGTAAGTCTTCATGTAGTCCAGCCCCAGCCCGTGCCGCTCTACGTAAAGCAGCGCGTCCGCCAGCTGCGCGTTCGACTCGAAATCGAACACGAAGCTCCCCGTCAGGTAGGCCTTTGCGGAAGAGAGCTCGTCGGCGGTCACCGGCTCCTTCCGGATCCGCTCGATCTCCTTCGCCACCACCCCCCGCGCCGCGACGTACTTCTCCGGCACCGTCGCGAGGAACACCCGGAATGTCCCCGGCTCGATCCCCGCGCTTCCCGTGATGTTCGCGCCCACCGCGTAGACGAGCCCCATCTCGTCACGGATCGTCCGCGACATCCGGTCCGTAAACCCCGCGCCCGTCCCCAGAACGTTGTCCATCACGAGCAGCGCGTAGTAGTCGGGATCGCTCCGCCGGATCCCCAGGTGCCCCATGTAGACGTTCAGCTGCTTCGCGTTCGGAAGCGGCACGCCCTTCGTCACGCCCTTCTCCAGCTTCGCCGCCTCCGCGAATCCCGGCAGGTCGAGGAGCTGCATCTTCCATGACGCCGTCCGCTCGCGGATTCCAGCCTCGATCGCCGCCGCGTCGAAATCGCCGACCAGCGCGACGATCGTGTTGTTCGGTATGAAGTACTTCCGGAAGTGCCGGACGCAGTCGTCCCGCGTGAGCGACTTGACCGTGTCCTCGTACCCGACCGCCGGCCGGTGCAGCGGGTGCCTCCCGTAGAGAAGCTCCGCGTACGCGTTGCGCGCCTGCTCCCGCGGCACGTCGCGCGCGCCCGCGATCTCCGCGAGCACCTGCTCCTTCTTCTGGTCGACCATGTCCTCCGGGAACGAGGCGTTCATCAGGATGTCGAACAGAATGTCGAGCGCCAGCCCGGCGTCCTTCGCGAGCACCGTGGCCTCGACCCCCGAGGAACCCGTGCCGAGACGCCCGCCCACGAACTCCATCGCCGCGGCGATCTGGTCGGCAGTCCGCCCCTTCGTCCCGTCCTCGAGCAGCATCCCCACCAGGTTCGCCAACCCGGCCTGGTCCTCGGACTCGTAGAGCTGCGAAGCGCGCGAAAAGGTCTGCACCGACACGATCGGCAGGTCGTGGTTCTCGAGCAGCAGCAGCACAAGCCCGCTGTCCAGCACCACCCGCTTCGCCGCAGCCAGCGACACGCCGCCGCCCGCTGGCGAGCCCGGCTCGCGCCCGTGCCGACGCGTCCCCGCCGAGCGCTTCCCGCCTCCGCCGCCGCC
>JACPRD010000026.1 GCA_016190145.1 Planctomycetota bacterium
ACGGGCGGGCGGGCGTGTGGGCGGTAGTGCCGGGCGGGTGGGCGGAAGGGCGGAGGAACGGGCGAACGGGAACTGGAGGCTCCGCGCGGCTCCTCAGCCACGGGACACCATCGAGGGCTGCCACTGGACCGAGTTCTTCCCTCCCGCCCTACCGCCCTTTCGCCCTTCCGCCCTGCCCTTACGCCCTTCCGTCCTTCCGCGCTTCCTCGATATCCGCCTTGATCTGCTGAACCAGCGCCTCCGCCGACTCGAACTTCCTCTCATCGCGCAGCTTCCGCACCAGTACCAGATCGAGATTCCGCCCGTACAGATCCCCCTTCCAGTCCAAAACGTGCGCCTCCACGATGTCCCGCTTCCCCTCCCCGAACGTCGGGCGGATGCCGATGTTGACGACGGCGGTGAACGGGCGGCCGTCGAGCTCGGTGCGGGCGACGTAGACGCCGCGCGGGGGGAGGAGCTCGTGGTGGAGGTCGATGTTGGCGGTGGGGAAGCCGATGCGGCTGCCCCGGCCGTCGCCGCGCACGACGGTGCCGTAGAGGCTCGGCGCGCGCCCGAGCATCGCGGCGGCGTCGTCGAGGCGGCCGCCCGCGATGGCCATGCGGATCGCGGAGCTCGAAACCTTCGAGCCCGCGCGGATGATTTCGGGGCCGCGACGCACCTCCACGCCGTGCGCCGCCCCCCAGGAGCGCGCCGTGTCGTAATTGCCGGCGGCGTTGTGGCCGAAGCGCTGGTCGAAGCCGAGCATCAGGCCGGCGGCCTTCATTTCGTCGGCGAGGAAGCGGTCGAGGAAGGCGTCGGGTTCGAGGCGGGCGAGGTCGAGTGTGAAGGGGAGGACGATGGCGAGATCGGCGCCGGCGCGCTCGAGGAGGACGAGGCGGTGGTCGAGGGAGGTGATGGAGGGGACGGGCGCGCCGCGCAGGACGGTCTGCGGGTGGCGGTCGAACGTCATGGCGACCGCGGTGCCCGAGAGGCGTTTCGCCCAGGCGGCGACTTCGCCAAGCACGGCCTGGTGGCCGATGTGGACGCCGTCGTAGACGCCGAAGGAGACGACGGGGGAGGGGAGGTTGCGGAAGCGGCCCTCGGGGAGGCCGACGTGGCGTTTCATGTCAGGTCTTTCTTATCGACGTTGATCCTCTTTTATCGCTTTCCCAGAGCCTTTCCTATCGCCGTTCATCCGGCCGTTCATCTTCTTTTTCAGAAAGAAAGACCTTGGAAAAGCGATGAAAGGCGATGAAAGGCGATGTCCTACTTCCATGCCGGCCGGCGGATCCCCTTTGCAGTCTCCTTCGCCGCCCGTTCGAGGTCGCGGAGCGCGCGCTGGTTCGCGGCCTTGTCGAGGGCGGAAAACTTCGTGAAGATGAGGATTCCGTCGAGGTGGTCGATCTCGTGCTGGAGGATGCGGGCGAGAAGCGCGTCGGCCTCAACGGTCACGGGAGCGCCCTGGAGGTCGACCGCTTCCATCCGGATCCGCTCCGCGCGCGCGACCTTGCCGTTGACGAAGGGGAGGGAAAGACAGCCTTCCGAGGCCGTCACCTCCCCTTCCTGCCAGACGATGCGGGGGTTGACGAAGGCTTTTTCGTTGTCGGGGGTCCCCGGGGTGGTATTGATCACGATGAGCCGCCGGAGGTAGCCGAGCTGGGGGCCGGCCAGCCCGACCCCCCGGGCTTCGGCCATGGCCATGAACATCTCCTCGGCCATCGCCCGGACCTGGTCGTCCACCGCTTCCACGGCCTCCGCCACCCGGGTGAGGGCGGGGTCCGGGTACTTGAGGATCTTCATGGTTCGATTCTAACAACTTCCGGGGCCATGGGATACAGCGCGCCGGGGGATGCGCGGGGGGTATTTTGGATTGACTCGCCCTTCACGCAATTCTAGGATGACTCGTTCGCCAAGAAGGTGTCAAACCAAGGAGATCAGCCCCATGGCCGATGTCGAAAAACTCTTTGAGAAGGGCTCCGAGGCCTTCAATAAGAAGAACTGGGACTACGCCATCGAGATCTTCAAGTCCATCGTCACCATGGACCCGAACCACGTGAAGGCCCGCCAGGCCCTGAAGATGACCACGATCCAGAAGGGCTCGTTCCCGGGCAAGTTCTCTTCCACGCTCAAAGGCGGCGCCGTCCTCGGCCAGATCGGGGTGAACAAGGGTGCCGACAAGCGGATCCAGCTCGCGCAGGACTATCTCTGCACCGACCCGCTGAATATTTCCGTCCGGCTGGCGCTCGGGGCGGCGCTCAAGGACGGGAACTACATCGACGGGGCGATCACGGAGTACGAGCACGTGATCCAGATGGACGCCAACAACCTCAGCGCTCTCAAGGGGCTCGCGGAGCTGCACGCCAAGAAGGGCGACCACAAGAAGGCCATCGAGTACTGCACGAAGGTCCAGGCCATCGACCCGACCGACCGCGAGGTCACGAGCCAGCTCAAGAACCTGCTGGCCGAGAACGCGATGAAGGAAGGCAAGATGTCCGACGCCAAGTCCTTCCGCGACATGCTCAAGGACCAGGGCGGCGCTTCGCGCATGGAGCAGGACAAGCACCTCGTCAAGTCGGGCGCCGAGATGGACGAGGAGATCGGGCGGATGCAGGCGCAGGTTGCGGCGGACCCGACGAATCCCGCGCAGGCGAAGACGCTGAAGAAGATTTCGGACCTTCAGCGGAAGAAGCACGACCTGGACGCGGCGATTGCGACCCTCGAGCGCGCGGCGCAGCTGGACCGCGCGGACGCGACGATCCGGATGAAGATCGGCGACATCAGGATCGAGAAACTCGAGGGCAAGGCGGGCGCGGCGAAGGCGGCGGCGAACAACGACACGAACGACCCGGGATTCCGCGCGGCGTATTCGGAGCTGATCAAGTACAAGATCGAGGAGTTCGCGCGGCGAGCCAAGGACCACCCGACGGACATGCAGCTCCGGTACGAGTACGGAAGGGCTCTTCTCACGGGCGGCCAGGTGGACCTCGCGGTCGCGGAGTTCCAGCAGACGGTCAAGGATCCGAAGCGCAAGCTCGAGTCGATGAACTTCCTCGGGCAGTGCTTCTTCCGGAAGAAGATCTTCGATCTCGCGGCGACGCAGTACCAGAAGGCGCTCGAGGTGTGCCCGACGTCGGAGTGGGAGATGCAGCTCCGCTACAACCTGATGGACGCGCTGAAGGCGCTGGGGAAGATCGAGGACGCGAAGGCGGAGTGCAAGAAGATCATGAACATCGACATCAGCTACAAGGACGTTTCGAAGAAGCTCGAGGAGCTGAACGCGCTCGGGTAAACCCCAACACGAGGTCAGGAGACAAAGAGAGGCATGGCTCATTCCCGTTCGGCGAAGAAGAGGGTGCGGCAGGCGGAGACTCGGCGGGGGCACAACCGCGAGATCAAGGCTCAGTTCCGCAGCCAGGTCAAGAAGGTGCTCGGGCTGATCTCCACGAAGGGCGAGGGCCTGGAGAAGGAATTCCGGACGCTGGTGGGCTGGCTGGACAAGGCGGCGTCGAAGCGCGTGATCCACCGGAACACGGCGTCGCGCTACAAGGCGCGAATCTCGGCCCGGGTCGCGGCGGCGGCGGTCAAGAAATAGGCCCGCTTCGGCGGGGAGGAGGGGCGGTGGGCACGAGAGCGGCGGCGCTTCTGGGGCTGGCGGCGGTTCTTTCGGCCTGCGACTCCAGGCCTCCCGCGCCCGTCCAGCGGGGCGCGGCGCCTCTTCGGGAAGTCTCCGAAATTCAGAAGACCGCGAGCAATCCCGCCCCGGTGGTGGACCCGACGGGGTCCGTGCAGACGTACAAGGGGGCGAAGCACGAGCTGGGTTGCGAGAACAACCTGCGGCAGATTTACATGTGCATGACGGCCTATTCGGCGGCATCGGGCAACTACCCCGAGGCGGGGAAGTTCTTCAAGTCGATGTTCGACGCGAACGTGCTGGGGGAGGCCTCGGTCTGCGCGATGCCGCGGAGCGGGATCACGTCGATGGCGGACGTGGTGGCGATGAAGAAGGGTGTTTACCGGACGACGATGGACCGGCTGAACGACTCGACGCCTTCCGACAAGCCGATCGTGTGGGATCCGGTGCCGATGGAAGGCGGGCGGCACGTTCTCAAGTTCGGCGGATCGGTGGACGTGATGAGCGAGGAGCAGCTCACCGCGGCGCTCGCGAAGTACGAGGGAAAGTAGGAGGAGTCGGGGGGCCGATCGCGCCGACGCCCGCTTCAGTTTCTGAGGATGATCATGACGTACATGTCGTACAAAGCGTGGGTGTAGACGGCCACCGCGAGCCCGCGGAACCAGTAGATCACCCCGAATATCGCCCCCGCCAGCAGCCGGAACGTGAAGACCCAGACCGTGAACGGGTCGCCCATGCTGCCGAGGTGGTGGACGGCGCTGAACAGCGCGCTGGAGACGAGAAGCGCCGCCAGAAACGCTTCTTTCGGCCCGAATTTCAGACCCTTCAGCCCCAGCGCGAGCCCGTTCAGCAGCACCAGCCGGAACAGGAGCTCCTCGTGCACTCCCGCGCCCGCGCTCATCACGAACCGGTCGAGGAACGAGGCGTTGTCCATCGACATCCGCGGCGGCTCGAGGTGCAGGATCCGGATCATGAAGAAGAAGATCACGGAGCCGAGGAAGAACGCGTAGAAGGCGCTCTCGAGGAGCAGCGGCACCATCTGCTTGAATTCGACGCCCTGTTCCTTGCGTTTGGAAGCGGCGAGCACGCAAATCAGGGCGGCCATGGCGACGTTGAGCGCGATGTAGCCGACGAGGTCGAGTTTTTCGACGAGGAGGGACGTGATGAGGTCGGCGCCGTTGTGGATCGGCCAGGTGAGGAGGACGCCGAGCTGGTAGACGAGGAAGAGCGGGAGGATGAGCACGAGGCTCGTCATCAGGTTGTAGCCGTGGGATCCGCCTTTTGTCTCGCCCTGTCCGCTCATCCGGCGGCCTCTTCCCCGGGCTCGTCGCCGAGGGCGCGCATCTGCTCGCGGGCGCGCGCGGCGAGCGCGGCGGCGCCGGCGTTCGACGCGAGGATGTAGACGTAGCGGACGGCCTGGCGGTCGCGGGGGCGGAGGTCGAGGACGCGCTCGAAATGGCGCAGGCCCTCGTCGAGGCGGTCGGAGGCGCGGCTGCAGAGGCGGCCCAGGTGGAAATGGGCGCGGTAGTCGGCGGGGAAGCGGGCCGCGGAGTCGGCGAGGATCGTCTCGGCGTCCGCGGGCCGGGACGTCTCGAGGAGCAGCACGCCGAGGGCCGTTCGGGCGTCGAGGTCGTCGGGAGCGTGGCGCAGGATGCCCCGGAACGTCTTCTCGGCCGCTTCCGAATCGCCCGACCGCATCTCGATCATCCCGCGCTGGTAGAGCAGGCGCGCCTCGCCGGGCGCGAGCTCGAGGGCGCGGCGCACCGCGCGCTGCGCCTCGGCGAACCGCCCGCACTCGCGGAACCACACCGCGAGCTTCTCCAGCGTGAGCGGATTCTGCGGGTCGCGCTGCAGCTGCTCGAACAGGATCTTCTCCATCGCCGCCTTGTCGCCGGAATGGTAGTAGACCGTGGTCAGCGTGTTGAGCGGTATGAGCGAATCGGGGAACTCGCGGCGCGCCTGCTCCGCCGCGCCGAGAGCGCTCTTCCAGTCCCCCTTGATCCCGAACGCGCGCGCGAGCCCGTCGAACACCTCGGGCGTGCGCGCACCCGAGCCCATCGCCGCCTGGTACCCCGCGATCGCCTCTTCCGCCCTCTCGAGCTCCGTCGCGGCGCGCGCGTAGTCGAGGTGGACCTGCGGGTCGGCGCCGTCGAGCAGCCGCGCGCGCCCGAACAGCTCGAACGCCTCCTCCACCCGGCCTTCGTTCGCGAGCGTGACCCCCCGGTGGTGGTAGTAGCGCCTCACGAACGCGCGGTAGTCGGCGTCGTCGGGATCCACCGCAAGGTAGGCCTCGCACCCCGCGACGATGGCCTCGACCGAGGGGCCTTCCTGCCCGAGGCGCGCACGCATCCCGGGGGTGACGGGGATGGACTTCTCCGCGGGCAGCCCGAGGCGGGCGGCGAGGCGCGCCGGAAGCGGGATGAAGTCGAAGTCCATCAGCCTTCGAAGACCACGTCCACCGGCACGTCGGCGACTTCGACGCGGAAGGACTGAAGCGGCATTCCGCGCACCAGGACTTCGCCGGCGCGGTCGGTGGGCCTGTTGCTGAAGGACTTTCGCGACCGGGTGTCGGTCACGAGGACCGGCACGCCGCCCGCGGGTTCGCCGGAATCCCTGACACGGAGCCGCAGGCCGAGCCCGCCTCCCGAGGGCGAGACGTCCGCCAGCACCTCGCGCGAGCCCGCCCGCCAGGAAAACCCCTTCATGTAGCCGTCCTCGTCCTTGCTGATCCCCTCGGGCACCGCGATCACGTCCAGGTGTCCGGGATAGCCGCGCATCCGGATCGCAGGCGCGGCCGCCGCCGCCGCCACCGCCGGAGCCGTCGACGACGTCCGTTTCGGAACCGCTTCCGCCGGCACCGCCGGAAGCGTGCGCCCTTCCTTCGCCGCTATCGCCCGGAACACGTCCACGCCGCGCGCGTAGCACGCCGTGCAGGACGCCACGTGCTCGTCGACGTCCGAGCGTCCGCCCGCGGTCCAGCCGGCGAAGTCCGCGGTCGAGGGACAGCGCGGGCCCGGCGCCGCCGCAGGCTCCCACGTTCCGAGCGTCGCGTCGGCCGCGAGCGCCGCGAGGCGCGCGATCCGCCCCGTCGTCTTCGTGCACGTCATGCAGCCGTCGATGTGCTCCGCCACCGCGTCGGCGTCTTTCTGGGGAAGCGCCTCGTCGATGTAGCGGCTGAGGGACGCGAAGGAGGGGCAGTCCGGGCTTTCCTCCGCTCCCTTTCTGCCCGCGGTCAGCTTCGCGATCACCGCCTCGCGCACCTTGGCCAGCCGCTCCGCCGTCGTTCCCGGCGCCCAGCCGATTCCCGCGTCGAGATCCGCCGGTGAAGCCGAGAAATTTTCCCGCGCCTGGACGGCCCACGCGACCAGCGCCTCCGCGGAAGCCCCCGTCGCGCGCGCCAGAGCGAATTTGTCCAGCGCCTTTGCCCGGTCGGGGAACGCCTCGCGCCGCGCGTGCTCCGAGCGCGCCAGTCCCGCCATCACCTTCCCCAGCGGCGCGTCCGCCGCGGCGGCGATGGCGGCGGCTTCGGAGGGGGCGGTGAAACGCAGCCCGATCTGCGCGGCCTTGATGAGGCCCGACTCGAGCGGTCCCAGGTCGTCGAGCAGGCCCGAGACGTTGAGCTTGTCGTCGCCCGGGTCCGGCGCCCCCACGCTGAGCTTCGCCGCCCAGGCGACGTAGAGGTCGCGAAGGGCCGCGAGCAGGGCCGCCTCGATCGGGCGCGCGGCCTTGCCGCGGGGCACGAGCGAGCCGGCATCCCAGGCTCTCACGGCTTCCGCCAGGAACGGTTTCCGGAGTCCCTCCGGTCCGCCGAACAGCACGGGTGCCTCGTACAGCATCGGCAGCACGCGCTGGAAGACGCCTTCGCGGTCGCCCTGGGCCCAGAGATCATCGAGCAGCGGCATGCAGTGATTATAGCCGTGATCGTCGGGCTGGCCAGCATGCGGATCGGCCGGGCCGCATGCCCCGGTTGCGTGTCGGATTTCGCTCACAATGCGAATCCGCGGACAGCGGTTCCCGCGTAAACTCCACGGCCCATGCCTAAGGAACACCACTTCAAGTGGGAATGGGACTTCCGCTCCTCCCCCGAGGCGATCTGGCCGTACATCGCCGACACCAACCGCTTCAACCAGGACGCTGGCATTCCCGACGTGAAGCGGGTCGCGGGGGCCGCGGCGGCGGGGGACGGGACGCGGCTGCAGATGTCGGTGAACGGGATGACGCTCGAGTGGGACGAGGCGCCCTTCGAGTGGACGGCGCCGAGCCGGTTCGGGGTGGTGAGGAAATACCACCGGGGGCCGATGGAGGAGATCCGGGTGGACGCGGAGCTGACGCCGCGGGACGGGGGCGGCAGCCACCTGGTCTACCAGATCTGGATGACGCCGCGGGGGTTGCTGGGCAGGCTGATTCCCATCCGCATGAAATGGAAGAGCCACGCGGAGTTCGACGCGGTCTTCCGGCGGTACGACGAATTCGCGCAGGCGGGGAAGCCGGCGCTGGTTCCGCCCGCGAAGGTCGAGCTGGTTTCGGGGGGGCGCGAGCGGCTGGCGCAGATCCGGCAGGGGCTGCTGGATTTCGGCCGGGACGAGGCCCTGGTCGAACGGCTGATCGGGCTGATCGAGACGGCGGACGATCTCACGCTGGCGCGGCTGCGGCCGTTCGTGCTGGCGGAGCAGTGGGCCGCGCCGAGGCGGAAGGTGCTCGAGCTGTGCCTCTATGGCGTGCGCGGCGGGCTGCTCGATTTCCGCTGGGACATGCTGTGTCCGCTCTGCCGGGGCGCGAAGGCCGTCGCGGAGACGCTGGGCGGCCTGCGCAGGGAAGTCCATTGCGACTCGTGCAACATCGACTTCGAGGTCAATTTCGAGCGGTCGGTCGAGCTGACGTTCCGGCCCAACGCGTCGATCCGCCGCATCGAGGTCGAGGAATTCTGCGTCGGCGGCCCGCGCGTCACGCCCCATATCGCGGTCCAGCAGCTCCTCCCGCCCGGCGCGAACCGGACGATCCAGCCCGCCCTGGAGCCCGGGACCTACCGGGCACGCACGAAGAACACCGCGGGGGCGCAGCACCTGCGGGTGGAGGCGGGCGGCGGCGCCGAGGCCACGATCCGCGCCCGGACGGAAGGATGGCCGATCGACGAGCCCCGCGTCGCGCCCCGCCCGACGCTGCACCTCGAGAACCTCACCGACCGCCCCCAGACGTTCATCCTCGAGCGTACCGTGTGGAGCGACCTCGCGGTCACGGCGGCCGAAGTCACCGGCATGCAGGTCTTCCGCGACCTGTTCGCGAAGGAGGCCCTCCGCCCCGGCGAGCAGATCTCCGTCGGCTCCATGTGCGTCCTCTTCACCGACCTCCTGGACTCCACCCGCCTCTACCGCGAAATCGGCGACGCGAAGGCGTTCGGGCTGGTCATGGAGCATTTCGACGTCCTGCGCAAGACGGTGGCGGAGGCCGAAGGCGCGCTCGTGAAGACGATCGGCGACGCCGTGCTCGCCGTCTTCCGGACCCCCGCGCCCGCGCTCAAGGCGATCCTCCGCGCGGGGCAGGAACTGGCGAAGGAGAAGCCCGGGCGCAAGCCCCTCTTCCTCAAGGCCGGCCTCCATTTCGGCCCCTGCATCGCCGTGACGCTGAACGAACGCCTCGACTATTTCGGCTCGACCGTGAACATCGCGGCGCGCCTCGTGGGGCTCTGCAGCGGCGGGGACGTGGTGATCAGTTCGGAGGTGAAGGGGGATCCGGAGGTATCGGGCTACCTGGAGGCCTGCGGGTACAAGCTGGAGGACATCAAGGCCGCGCTCAAGGGATTCGATGCGATGAAATTCGATCTCGTGCGGATCGTTCCGTCGTGGGCGGCGCCCAAGGCTGAGGACGGGGGAAAGGGGAAGACGCAGAGATTCTGATCGGTTTTGCCGGTGCGGGCGCGCCATCGGCGCGCCCGCGCTCCTGGGGAAGAGGCCTGACCCTTAAACAGCGGTCCCCGCCGTCCCGTCCATCTTCGGGAGTTTCGACGCGTGCCACGGCGCGAGCCGCGCGCGGATCCGCCACATCGAGTCGGTGAGCGTGCGTTCCAGGATCCGGCCGTTCTGCGACAGGAACGCGAGCAGCCGGCCGTCCCCCGCGGGAACCTGGAGGTCCACTTCCACCTGCCGGCCCGCGAGCCGCGCCTCGACTTCTTCGCCCAGAACCTCGACGCCGTTGTTCAGCTTCGCCGACACCTCCAGCGCGTCCGGGTGCCGGGAGCGCAGGAGCTCGTACTCCAGCCGGTCCCTCACCGCGTCCATCTTGTTGAACACCAGCAGCCGGTCCTTGCCGCTGCAGCCCAGCGAGTCCAGCACCTTGTCGACGGCCGCGATGTGGCCCTCGGCGTCGGGATGCGACGCGTCCACCACGTGCAGCAGCAGATCCGCGTGCACGACTTCTTCCAGCGTCGCGTGGAACGACGCCACGAGATGGTGGGGCAGCGAGCGGATGAACCCGACCGTGTCCGAGATCAGCACGCGCATCCCGCTCTTCAGCGTCCACGAGTGCGTCTTCGTGTCGAGCGTGGAGAACAGCTTGTCCTCGATCAGCACGTCGACCCCCGTCAGCCGCTTCATCAGGGTGCTCTTGCCCGCGTTCGTGTAGCCGACCAGCGCCGCCGTGAAATTCTCCGCGCGCGCCTTGACCTCGCGCGTCTTGCGCGCGTCGATCTCCGCCAGCTCGCGCTTCATGCGCACGATCTGGTCGCGCGCGATGCGCCGGTCGCTCTCGAGCTGCTTTTCGCCGGGCCCGCGCGTGCCCATGCCGCCGGACATGGAGCCGCGGCCGCCGGCGATGCGCTCGAGGTGCTGCCACTGGCCGCGGAGGCGAGGGAGGGCGTACTCGAGCTGCGCGAGCTCGACCTGCAGTTTCGACTGCTTGGAGCGCGCGTGCGTCGCGAAGATGTCGAGGATGATCTCCGTGCGGTCGAGGACCTTGAGCCCGACACCTTTCTCCAGGTTCTTGACCTGCGCGGGCGACAGGTCGTGGTCGAATACCACGACGTCCGCTTCCAGCTCCTCCGCCTGCCGGCGGACTTCCTGGACCTTCCCCTCGCCCACGAATGTCCCCGCGTCCGGCCGCTCGCGCCGCTGCACCACCTGCCCCACGATCCGCGCGCCCGCGGTGCGCACCAGCAGCCCCAGCTCCTTCAGGTGCTCCTCGAAGACGGATTCGGTCTTCGGGAGGCAGACGCCGACGAGAAGCGCGTTCTCGCGGTAGACGGTCAGTTTGGATTCTTTCAGTGCACGGCCTCCGAAGCAGAGAGGAGGCGGCGCGGGGAATTCGGCGTCACTCCCGTTTGCGCACCTCCAGTTTCACGTATCGCGCCGAGGGAACCTCCGCGTCGCCGCCCGCGACGTAAGCAGCGCCCGGCGGCAGGTCGAACGGGGCCCACGGCCCCGCGGCAACCTCTTTATCGTCCGAGTCCTTCCAGACGGTTCGAATTTCGAGCGCCAGAGCCTGGCCGCCCCGATTCTCGAGCTTCGCCTCGTACGCCTCGATCGTCTTGTCGGGGCGCGGCCAGGTCAGCATGGAGGAGACGAACAGCGCGCCGTCGAGGAGCGTGGCGCCGGGGCGGGTGATATCGAAGCGGTCTTCGGGGCGGGAGTTGTTTTCGGGCGGATCGCCCTTGCACCCGGCGGTCAGGAGGGCGCAGGCCAGGAGAACACGCTTCATGTGCGGCTCATTGTAGCACGCCCTTCGCCGCGTCTGCCCGGTGGTGGCGGGCGAAAAAAACAGGAGATGAGAAAGTGGGGTCCCTGGGGGCCCCGGCTCCTCATCTCCTGGCAGCCGGATAACGGACCCGGCCGGCGCAAGGCCCGCGCCATTAGCCTGGTCCGGCGGGTCCGTTGTCACTTGGCTGCGGGGGAGTGATAAAGCAACGGGTGTGCCCCCGCGATCCGATTTGCGCAAAGCCTTTTGGAAGATGAGTTTGCGATCCATCGCGCCCGTGATCCCGGCTTGATAAACCGTCTGAATTAAATACGTTCGGGACAGGATTCGTACGGAAGGGCGGATCGGGCGCATGTGTGAGTTCGTTCCTCGTTTCTCGTTACTCGTTCCCCGGGAGCGGGCGCTGGAACGCGGACGACGCCACAGGACGCCCTCTGCCGCGCGACCCCCGCGGAACGAGTAACGAGAAACGAGTAACGAGTAACGAGGAACGCCTCCGCCTCCCACTACTCCGGAGCCGTCCGATCGATCCCGTACTTCTTGAGCAGCGCCGAAAGCTGAGGGCGGTGCAGCCCGAGTTCGCGCGCCGCCGCCGTCACCTTGCCGCCCGCGCGCTGGATCGCGTCGAGAATCATCCGCCGCTCGAGGTCCTTCTTCGCGGCCTTGAGCGTCGTCCCCGCCGCGGGCAGAACCTCGCGCAGGCTGCGCGTCCCCTCGTGAACCTTCGGCGACAGACAGTCCGGCACGATCAGCGCTTCCCCCAGCACCACCGCCCGCCGGATCTCGTTCTGCAACTCGCGCACGTTTCCGGGCCAGGAGTAGCGCACGAGCAGCTTCATCGCCTCGTCGCTCACGTTCTTGCGCGGCCGGCCCGATTCCTCCGCGACCTGGGTCAGGAAATGGTCCACGAGAAGGGGAACGTCCTCGCGCCGGTCGCGGAGCGGCGGGATGACGAGCCGGATGACGTTCAGCCGGTAGAACAGGTCCTCGCGGAACGTCTTCTCCTTCACCATCGCCTCGAGATCGCGGTTCGTGGCCGCCACGATCCGCACGTCGACCTTCCGCACGTCGCGCGCGCCGATCGGGCGGATCTCGCCTTCCTGCAGCGCGCGCAGGATCTTCTTCTGCATGTCGAGCGACATGTCGCCGACTTCGTCGAGGAAGAGGGTGCCGCCGCTGGCGATTTCGAACATTCCCTGGCGGTCGCGGTCGGCGCCGGTGAAGGCGCCCTTCTTGTGTCCGAACAGCTCGGCCTCGAGGAGCGAGTCCGCGACCGCGGCGCAGTTCTCCGTCACGAACCTCGCCGCGGCGCGGCGGCTGCCGAAATGGAGCGCGCGCGCGACGAGCTCCTTGCCCGTCCCGCTCTCGCCCTGGATCAGCACCGGCGCCTCGGTCGCCGCCACCTTGTCGATCATCCGCAGCAGGTCCCGCACCGGCTGGGCGCTTCCCACGATGTTCCGCACCTGGTACTTCACGCCGAGTTCCTGGCGCGACGTGGACAGCTCCTGCTCGACGATGGCGAGCTTCTTCGTCTGCTTTTCCAGCGCTTCCTTGAGCTGCCGGTTGAGCGCGCCGATTTCGCCGGCCTTGCGGCCGTTGTCCTCGAACAGGCGGGCGTTTTCGATGGCGACGCCGCCGAAGGAGGCGAAGGCGGCGAGGAGGCGGACGTCGTCTGCGTCGAAAACGCCCTCGCGGCGATTCATGACCTCGAGGACGCCGATGGTGCGGCCGTCGGCGGTGAGGATGGGGGCGCACGCCACGGTTTTCGTGCGGTAGCCGGTGGCGCGGTCGGTTTCTGGTGTGAAGCGGGGGTCCTCGTAGGCGTCTTCGACGGCGACGGCGGTCCCGGTTTTCGCGACGTGCCCGGCGAGGCCTCGGCCGACGGGGACGCGGATTTCGTCGACTTCGGCGCGCTGGGCGATCTTCGAGACGAGCTCGTTGCGTTCGGCGTCGAGGAGGAACAGCGTCGAGCGGTCGGCCTCGAGGACGCGGGTGACCTCGTCCATGATCCGGGCGAGGAGCGTCTCGAGGTCGCGCACCTGCACGAGGGCCTGCGCCGCGCGGAGGAGGCTCAGTCGGTCGCGGGACGCGCGGTCGGTCATCGGACGGCTGCGAGTTCCGACTCGAACCGCGCCGCGCGGGCTTCCACGCCGCCGGCCCCGTAGCCCGACCGCTTGAGCGCCGCGGCGGCCCACTCCGAGGCCTCGCGCTCCTGCGCCTCCGTCCATCCGCCCGTCGCACGCGCGGCGGCGGAAGCGGCGATGGCGCGGAACTGCTCCGCGCCCCACTCCGGCGCGTGCGGCCACGACTCGCGCGTCGGCCTCACCGAGAGGACAGGCTCGCCCGCGAGCGCGTGCCCCAGCGCCGAGTGAGCCATTTCCTGCGCGAGCACGCCGGCGAGCTGGTCCTCGTTCCGGCACGCCCGGATCGCCCCCGTCGTCACGAACACGAACCCGCCCGGCGCCGAGTACCACGCCACGTGGTCGTCGCGCACGATGTAAAAACGGTACCCGTCGTACGGGTCCGGCCGCGCGCTCGCCGCCGCCACCACGCCCCCCACCTGCGCCACATAGCGCCGCGCCCGCTCGTCCGTCACGACCTCCTTCCCGACCATCAGCCGCGCCGCGATCGACCGCCCGAACGCGAACTCCTCCCCCGGCTCCAGAGGCGTCACCGCGTCGAACGGCGGCTCCCGCTTCGGCTCGGAAGCACACCCCAGCACGAACGCGAACGCCGCGGCGGCCAGGACCGGAAAGAGGCCCTTCTTCATTTGCCCCCCTCCGCCAGCCCGCCCGACTTCCGGAATTCCTCCAGCTCCCACGCGCGCGGAGCCGGACCCGTGTTCCGCACCACCGGGTTCAGCATCCACGCCCGCACCTCCGCATCCGCTTCCTGCACGTCCTCGGGATAGAACGTCCCCGACAGCCGCGCGGCCATGAACGGATCGTGCAGCTGCTCCTCGGGAAGCGCCACCGCGCTCCGGTGCACGAGCCCGGCGCGGTCCTTCTCCTGGATCCGCACCCACTCGCCCTCCTGCACGCCGTCGAAATCCTCCCCCAGCGGAAGCTCCGCCACCGGCCGCGCGAACGGCGCCGGCTCGGGCTTCACCTCCGCCACCTTCACCCGCCCCGTCCATTCCACGCCGCCGGCGGCCAGCGCCCCGCAGAGGAGCGCGGCCGCCGCGGCGGAAACGTTCACTCTCATCAATCCCTCCGGGTGTTCACGTTCGTTTCGAAACGCTTGTCCCGCGTCTCGTTCGGCTCTCCCGGAAGATTCTTGCTCCGGATCGTCTCGTCCACCTCCTCGATCCTCCGCTCCGTGCTCGGATACCCGGAACCGCACCCCGAGACCGCGCCGACGACGGCGAGGAGGAAGCCCCACAGCATCAGCTTTCTCATTCCTTGATGTCCTCCCCGTGGTGCGTCCGCTTCAGAAACTCCGTCATGGACCTGGGCGAGTACCCCGCGCGCGACGCGTAGATCGTTCCGTACTTGTCCGCCTCGAGCTCGAATTCCTTTCCGAAGCCGTTGAAGGCCTTATTGAAGAGGTCGCCACACATGCCGCCGAGCTGCTTGGCCATGTCGCCGATCAGCGCCGGTGACCGTTCGGCCACGACTTCGCTCGCCGCCTCGAACGGAATGGCGCGGTTGCGCTCCTTGATCACGAACTTGACGCCGTGCCGGCCGGTCACGTGCGCGATCTCGTGGCCCAGCACGCACGCCAGCTCGTCCTCGGTCTTCATGGCCTGGAGGGCGCCGCGCGTGATGAAGATGAACCCGCCGGGGGCCGAGAAGGCGTTCACGTTCGGCGTGTCGATGACGGCGAAGAAATAGCCCTTGTACGGCTGCTTGGCATCGGGCTGTTCGGCGCCGCGGCTTGCCTTCGCGAGATTGTCCCCGACCTTCCGGACGTACTTATTCAGGTTGTCGTCGTCGACTCGCTTGTATTTCCTGAACACGTTCGCGGACACGCCGCGCCCGATGTAGTACTCCTGCGAGATGTTCACCTGGTCCTGGTTCTCCGCCCGCTTGGCCGCGATCTTCTTTCCCCCTTCATACACCGCTTCGCTTCCGTACATCACCGCGCCCGAGATGTCGCCCTTGAGCAGCGCGCCGACGACGTTGCATCCGACGACCACGAGGGGCAGGAGCGCGGGAAACGCGTACCGCGAGAGTGCCTTCTTCATCGCTATTTCCTCCCCGCGAATTCGCCGATATTGCCGTTCTTCCGGAAGGTCCGGAGCTCGTCCTGCCACCTGTCCCGGATCGGCTGCGCCTTGAGCCGCAGCTCCTCGATCTGTTTCCTGGTCTGCTCGGCCTCCGGCGTGTCCTTCTTGTTCTGCATGAGCAGGAGTTCGAGATGCTCCTCGGCCACCTCCAGCTCCGGGAGTCCGCGCGTCTCATAGATCCACGGCAGAACCTCCAACTCGTAGACTTTGGACAGGCCCGGGTCGTCCTTGCGCAGTTGGCCCTCGACCTCGGGGTCGAAGCCCTTCACGTACGCGCCTTCCTGCGTCGTGTTGGCCGTGCCACCGCCGCCGGCGCCGGAGGTCTCGCTCATCGTCTTCTCGTCACCTGCGGAGTAGAGGTCGCTTTCGGCGATCCAGCCCACCTTGCCGCTGGGGAGCTTCACCTCCACCCACCCGTCCTGCGTCTTTCCCGTCGTCTCCAGTCGGTCGCCGGATTTCGCCCTGCCAACCTCGTCGCTGAATTCCGTGGTGTCCGAGCGGACGAAGGGGTCCTTGCTCGAGACAAGCCGCTGTTCCGCCATGATCGCGGCGGCAAACAGCAGCACGTACCAGGCGCCGAGCACCAAATTCCTTCTCATCGCTGTCACCTCCTTAATGGGCTACTTGTCCTTCTTCTCGTAAATGTACGTCCACCCCGGCTCGGGCGGCTTCTCGATCAGGCGAAGCGACCGTTCGAGGTACAGTTTCGACGGCCCATCGTCCGGCTTGATCTCAAGTGCTTCCCGGAACTGCCGCTCCGCCGCCGCGAACTGCTTCAGACGGTAGGCCTGCAAACCCACCGTGTACGGCTCCAGGAGCCTCTTCGTCCGCTCGTCAAGCTGCCCTTTTTCGCACAAAAGCTCGTAAACCGTCACGGGAATCTGCTTTCCCTTCACCTTGATCAGGTCCAGCTCCCGCAGCTCCATGGAGCCCTTCACCAGCTCGTACGTGTCCGGCCCGATCATCATGAACGTCGCGTAGTCCTTGTTCGCGCCTTCGAGCCGGCTCGCCAGGTTCACCGGGTCGCCCATCATCGTGTAATTGAACTTATCGTCGCTTCCCATGTTCCCGAAAATCATCGTCCCCGTGTTGATCCCGATGCGCGCCACCACCGTGACGCCGTACGCCTTGATCCACCGCTCGCGCAGCCCCGCCAGCTCCTTCTGGTTGTCCAGCGCCGCCCGGCACGCGAGCACCGCGTGGTCCGGCTGCACGATCGGCGCATTCCAGAACGCCACGATCGCGTCGCCTTCGTACTTGTCGACGGTGCCGTAGAAGCGCTTGATCGACTGGGTCATGAGCGTGAGGTACTCGTTCATGCGAGCGACGAGCTCGGCCGCGGTCATCTTCTCGCTCATCGCCGTGAAGCCGGAGAGGTCGCTGAAGAACGCGGTGCCGACGCGCTCTTCGCCGCCGAGCTTGAAGAGCCCGGGGTTTTCCTCGAGGAGCTTAACGTACTCCGGCGTGAGGTACGTGCCGAACTTGTTCCGGATGTCGCGTTTCTGGCGTCCCTCGACCGCGTAGTTCACGAGGGCCGAGCCGAGGGTCGCGAAGACGAGCGAGCCCATTGGCGACACGACGTCGAGCCAGACGTGATACCGGTCCAGGACGTGCCAGGCCAGCGCCGCCCAGATCAGCCCGACGAGAGCGACCAGGGGAAGTGCGAAGCGGATGCGCAGGAACATGCCGAGGACGCCGGCGAAGAGGGCGAGGAAGAAGACGGCGAGGGAGATGGCGGGGCGGGAGACCCGGCGCGTCTCGGCGATCTTCAACATGGTATCGATGGCCATCGCGTGGACTTCGACGCCGAGGCCCGTGCCGAGGGGGGTGACCTTGAAGTCGAAGAGGCCCTCGGCGGCGGCGCCGACGAGGACGACCTTGTCCTTGAAATCGGCGGGGTCGTAGGGGTGGAGCGCGGTCTTCTTCGAGCGGCGCGCGATTTCGTTGTCGATGACTCCGCCGAGTGAGTATTCGCGGGGGTTGAAGGCCTTACGGGCGGCGTGCCAGTTGAGCTGGAACGTCCCGTGGTCGTCGACGGGGATGAAGTTATCGCCGATGCGGAACCCGCGGTCCTCGAGGGTCGCGGGCTTGCCGAGGAGTTCGGCCGTGAGCGCGACGCCGGGAGACAGGAAGGCGTTTCCCTTGTACGCGTGGCCCACCGGATAGCGACGGGCGACGCCGTCGGGGTCCTTCTCGTCGCGGCCTAAGGTCGGGCTGAGGATGCCGCGGGCGGTGGGGATGTACTCCGGAAGAGGCGCGGAGACGGTGTCGAACGATCGCATCCAGCCCGGCGCGGGCCCGGCTGAGCGCTTCAGCAGCTCGGGGATGCGATCAGGGTCCCGCTGGACGCGGGCATCGAAGGTGGCGAGGAGGTAGACGTTTCCGCACTCCTGCATCGCCTCGGCGAGCTTGATGTCTTTTTGGGGTAAACGGCCGTGTTCGTCCTGGAAGGAGAGATCGAAGAACACGGCCCTGGCGCCCGCCGCGTGAAACCAGCGCGCGGCAAGGGCGTAGGTTTCGCGGTGCCAAGGCCAGCGAAGGTTGAGTTGGCTGGCGAATCTGTCGATGTCGCTGTCGGTGATCTCGACCACCACGATCCGGGGATCCTCGGTCTGGGCGGCTTCGATCGCGCGGTACCGCCTGTCGAGTGTGTCACGTTCCCAGGCTTCGACGATTTCTGCGCGGCCGAACGCCGCGACGAAGACTCCGACGAGGAGGGCGACGCCCGCGCCCTCGACGACGCGGCGGGTTTTGGAGTGAGCGTGGAGGCCGTCGCGGATTCGCCGGAAGGTATTCACGGGCGGGTGATTCTACACGACGTGCTGCGTCTTAGCCCTCGATCAGAATTTGAGAGGAAACGGTCCTGGGAGTTTTCATCGGCAGACCCGCAGGTTCACCGTGAAGAGGTGCCTGGCGAGCCGGCCGACTCCGCTTCCCAGTCCGGTTCTTTCTCAAACACTGTCAGGCAAAGCACTTTCTGAGAACGCGGGGGAACTCGATCGGAGGGGCGGTCGGGGCGAGGAAGCGAAGCGAGCGAGGTCCGACCGGCCCGGAGATCCAGTTTCCCCGCGTTCTCAGGTCCGCCATTCGCATGGGGACGATTCGGACCTGTCGTGTCCTGAGGTGATTCGTTGACTAAACACGGGCGTTCATTAAGATGATTTCCCTTCGGACGCCGGCGCCAGGTCCGGGTAACCGCTTCCATAACATCTTGTTCCACAGAGGGTTAGAATGAACATCGTCGCCTGCGTGAAGCGCGTCCCCGACTCCAGCGCGCGCATCAAGGTCGCTTCCGACGGCAAGTCCGTCGACCCCGCCGGAATCGAGTTCATCCTCAACCCCTACGACGAGTACGCCGTCGAAGAAGCGCTCCGCCTCAAGGAAAAGGCCGGTTCCGGCGAGGTCACCGTCCTCGCCCTCGGCGGACCCGAGTCCGCCGAGACCATCCGCAAGGCCCTCGCCATGGGCGCGGACCGGGGCATCCACCTCAAGGAAACCGCGCCGGGCCGCGATTTCATCGCCACCGCCCAGGCCATCGCCGCCGCCCTCAAGGACGTGAAACTCGACGCCCTCCTGTTCGGCAACAAGGCCATCGACGACGACGGCTCCCAGGTCGCCGCAATGACCGCCACGCTCCTCGGCCTGCCCTACGTCGGCGTCGTCACCAAACTCGAAGTCGCCGACGGTAAGGCCACCGCCCATCGCCCCATCGAGGGCGGCGCCGAAATCGTCGAGGTCCCCCTCCCCGCCGCCTTCTCCGCACAGAAGGGCCTCAACGAACCCCGCTTCGCTTCACTCAAAGGCATCATGGCCGCCAAGAAGAAACCGGTGGAAGAAAAGCCGGCGGTTGCGGGCGAGCCGCGCTTGGAGCTGATCAAGCTCGAGCCGCCGCCGCCGCGCGCGGCGGGGAAGATCGTGGGGACGGGCAAGGAGGCGGTGCCGGCGCTGGTGAAGCTGCTGCGGGAAGAAGCGAAGGTGGTCTAAGCCGGCCCGCGTGGCCGCAAAGGAGCGTCTCATGCCCGGACCGGTGCTTGTTTTCATCGAACAGCGCGAGGGAAAGTTCAAGCAGGCGTCGATCCAGGCGCTGTGCGAGGGGCGGCGGGTGGCGACGGCGCTGGGCGTGCCTCTCGCGGCGGTCGTGATCGGAAGCGGCGTGGCGGGCGCGGCGGCGGAGCTGGGGGCCTACGGCGCGGAGTCCGTGAAGGTGGCGGACCACGAGAAGCTGAAGAGCTACGCGAACGCCGCCTGGGGGCGGATCCTGGCGAAGCAGGCGGGCGGGGCTTCGGCGCTGCTCCTGTCGGCGACGTCGACGGGCAAGGACCTTGCGGGGCACGCGGCGGCGATGCTCGGGACTTCGGTCGCGCAGGACTGCACCGAGCTGCGGGTCGAGGGCGGGCGGATTCTGGCGAAGCGGCCGGTGTACGCGGGCAAGGCATTCGCGACGGTGGCGGTGAAGGCCGGGCCGCTCGTGGCGTCGCTTCGCCCCAACGTGTTCCCGGCGACGGCGCCCGATCCCTCGAAAAAGGCCGCCGTCGAGAACCTCCCGCTGGACGCGCAGGACGCCGACTTCCGCGCGGTCGTGAAGGAGATCGTCTCGAGCGCCGCGAAGAAACTGGAGCTCACCGAGGCGAACATCATCGTCTCGGGCGGACGCGGCATGAAGGGCCCCGAGAACTGGCATCTCATCACCGACCTCGCCGCCGCCCTCGGCGCCGCGAGCGGAGCTTCCCGCGCCGTCGTGGACGCCGGCTGGCGGCCGCACGAGGAGCAGGTGGGGCAGACGGGCAAGACGGTGAGTCCGACGCTCTACATCGCCTGCGGGATCAGCGGGGCGATCCAGCACCTCGCCGGCATGAGTTCTTCGAAATTCATCGTCGCGGTCAACAAGGATCCCGACGCCCCTATTTTCAAGATCGCGGATTACGGTATCGTGGGCGACGTGTTCGAGGTCCTTCCGGCCCTCACCGCGGAGTTCAAGAAGCTCAGAGAATGAACCGGCGCATCCAGGCGATTCCGTCCTCCCTTACGCTCACGATCGCGGCGCGCGCGGCCGCGATGCGGGAGAAGGGCGAGGACGTGGTGTCGCTCTCGGCGGGGGAGCCGGACTACGACACGCCGCAGCCGGTGAAGGACGCGGCGATCAAGGCGATCCGCGAGGGGCAGACGAAGTACACGGCGTCGGCGGGGATGCCGTCGCTCCGGCGCGCGATCGCCGAGAAGCTCCTGAACGACAACGGCCTGACCTACGACCACACGAGCGTGATCGTGAGCGTCGGCGCCAAGCAGTGCCTCTACAACCTGATCTACTGCCTGCTCGACGAAGGGGACGACGCGCTGATCCCGGCGCCTTACTGGCTCTCGACGCCGGAGATGGTGAAGCTTGCCGGCGGACGGCCGGTGTTCGTGCCGTGCCCCGAGGAAGACGGCTACCCGCTCAAGGTCGATGCCCTCCGCAAGGCGTGGACCCCGAAGTCCAGGATCCTCGTCATCAACAGCCCCTGCAACCCCACCGGCGCCGTCTACTCGTGGGACGACCTCGTCGAGATCGGGACGTTCGCGCTGGAAAAGGACCTCTGCGTGATCAGCGACGAGATCTACGAGAAGATGGTCTACGACAACAAACGCCACGTCTCGATCCTGAACGCCGTTCCCGAGCTGCGCGACAGCTGCGCGCTCGTCGGCGGATTCTCGAAGACGTGGGCGATGACCGGCTGGCGCGTCGGCTACGCCGCCGGCCCGCGCGCCGTCATCGACGCCTGCGACCGCTTCCAGTCCCACGCCACCTCCAACACCGCCACTCCGTCCCAGCACGCGGCGCTGGCGGCGCTGGCGGTGGACGACGAGTTTACGGGGCGGATGGTCAAGGAGTTCGACCGCCGCCGCCGCACCTGCATGGACCGGATCCGGAAGATTCCCGGCCTCTCGGCCGCCGAGCCCCACGGCGCCTTCTACGTCATGCTTCGCACGGACCGGCTCTACGGGAAGTCCGCGGGCGGGAAAAAGGTCACGGATTCGCTCTCGTTCTGCGAGCGGCTGCTCGACATGGAGAAGGTCGCGGCCGTGCCGGGGGCGGCGTTCGGAAGCGACCGGCACGTGCGGATCAGTTATGCGACGGGGATGGGGGCGATTGAAAAGGCGTTTGATCGGATCGAGAGGTTTGTGAAGGGGATGGAGTAAGGGCGAAGGACAACTTCAAAGGCAAAAGCGCAACTTCAAAAGGCAAGGCGGCGACGTCCGGAGGCTGGGCGGACCTGCGGTCTCCGGGTTCTGGGTTGGAGATGGCGACTCGAAGTCACTCCTGGAGGAGCAGGGTATGGGGTGCCGAGGAGTCTTTTTCGCGGTGACCGGCGAGCAAGTCGCGGCCCTGCTTGCTGCGGACGACGACGAAACCCTCATGAGTGTCGTCGAAGAGATCGAGGAAGCCTGGGACGCCGACAATCTTGCCGAATGCGATAAGTCCTGGGATGCCATGCACCGGGCACTCACGGACGGTCAGCTGGGGTACGGAAACGGACCATATCCGCTGAACTGCTGTGTTCTCGGCCCGAAGCAGCTTCACGAGGGCGATGACTACATTGTTTCTCTCGTGAATGCCGAACAGGTCCAAGATGTCGCTGCGGCGCTCAAGCCCTTGGGCGAGGAATGGTTTCGGCATCGATACAGAACAATCGTCCCGAAGGACTACGCTCCGGAGTACGGGGATCAGGACATGGAGTACACGTGGGAGTACCTTCAGGCTGTAGGAGAACTCTATCGCAAGGCCGCGAGCGCGGGCCGCGCGATGGTCTTCACTGTCGACCAGTAGTCGATCCTGCGTGAGTCTTCGTCAGGCTGAAGTCCGGCAGGCGAGGACCTACCCGTCGACGTATCCAAACACCCTTCCCCGGAAATATTCTTCGACCTTCTTCTTGTGCGCCTCCGGGATTTCGCGCCTGAACGGGAACGCCTTCGCGCGCGCGACGTAGCGGGTGAGGAATTCCTCGAGGTATTCGCCGATCGGCTGGAGCGATTCCTCCCAGCAGCGGTCGAGCGTGTCGGCGGGGGTGTGGGCCCACATGAGCTCGACGCCGAGGCGGCCGAAGGCGGCGGTGGGGATGCCGGCGTGGGCGAAGGGGGCGTTGTCGGAGGAGTAGCATTCTTCGTCGAACTTGAAGGAAGGGCCCATTTCGGAGGAGAGGAGCTTGCAGGCGGCGACGAGCTCGGGGGGGCCGCCGACGGGGCAGTAGTTTTCGCCCATGAGGAGGCCCTGGAGGTCGACGTTCAGCATGAGGCGGTGCTGCTCGAGCGGGGACTCGTCGAGTTTCCAGCCCCATTTCTTCCGGTCGGGTTTGTGGCGCGCGTGCGCCTTCCTCAGATTCTCCACGTGCGCCGTGCTGCCGCGCAGGCCGAGCTCTTCGCAGCCGAACGTGCAGAAGCGGATCGTGCGCTTTGAGCCCGCGCGCGCGAAGACGCGGGCGAGTTCCATGACGACCGCGGCGCCGCCGGCGTTGTCCTGCGCGCCGTAGCCTGCCCAGACGGAATCGTAATGGCCGCCGACGGTGACGATTTCCCAGGGCTTTTCCGAGCCGCGCAGCACGCCCCAGACGTTCTGCGACCTGCGCCACTCGTGGCTCACGCTCACCGTCACGCGCGCCCGCTTTGCGCGTTTCCGCAGCGCCCGGTCCGCGTCCGCGAACCCGATCCGGAGCGTCGGAACGGCGCCGAAGGCCTCGCGCTTTTCGTGCGAGAGCTTGGTGAGGCGGGGTTCGATGAAGCGCAGGTTTTCGGCGAGGATGATGGCGGCGGGTTTCGCGCGCATGAGTGGGGCGTACTTTTCGGGCGGGCCGAGTTCGCCGTAGAGGAGGAAGATCTGTCCGGGGCGGAACTCCGGGAGGTGGACCTCTTCGCCGGTTTCCACGAAGACGAGAGGGCCGCTGAGGCCGCGCGCCGGCGTGTTTGCGGTGGCGGCGACGGGGCGGGAGGCGACGCGGCCGAGGCCCTCGATCGTGCACTCCGACTCCGTTTTTCCGGGGATCTCGACGTCGAACGGCTCGACGGAGGCCTCGAGGCCGAGGGACCTGAAGTGGTTCAGGACGTACTTCGAAGCGCGGCGTTCGGCGGGGGAGCCGCCGGGGCGGATGCCAACCTGTTTCGCGAGTGCGGCGAGGTGGTGGAAGGCCTGGCGGGAGGCGAAGGGCATGACAGGCTCCTGGGGTGGACGAGGAACGGCTTAATTATGAATTATGAATTTTGAATTATTAATTATGAGCCGTCCGGACGCGGCTCAAATTCAAAATTCACAATTCAAAATTCAAAATTGTCCTTCCGTCGCCGCCTGACTCACGATTCTCCCGTCTTCGACCTTGATCACCGTATCGTCCTTCTCGATATACCGCGTGTCATGGGTCACCACAAATACCGAGGCCCCCTTTTCCCTGTGCAACTGCCGGATCAGCCCGAAAATCTCCGCGCCGGTCTTCGAGTCCAGCTCGCCCGTCGGCTCGTCCGCCAGGAGGAGTTTCGGATCCTTGAGAAGCGCGCGCGCGATCGCGACCCGCTGCTGCTCGCCCCCGGACAGCTGCTTCGGCCGGTGGTGCAGCCGGTCGCCCAGCCCCACCGTCCCGAGCATCTCCCGCGCCCGCTCGCGCATCCCCTCCGCCAGCCCGCGCGCCACGAACGGCACCAGCACGTTGTCCACCGCGTCGAGGTTCGGAATCAGGTTGAACGCCTGGAACACGAACCCCAGCTTCTCCCGCCGGAACGCCGACAGCCCGTCGTCCGACATCCGCGCGAGATCCTGCCCCGCCACCTCAAGCGTCCCCGACGTGGGTCGGTCCAGCCCCCCCGCCAGGTGCATCAGCGTCGACTTCCCCGAACCGCTCGGCCCCACCACGAACGTGAACGCACCGTCCGGTATCTCCAGCGACACCCCGCGAAGCGCCTCCACCGGGCGCCCCCCGATCGCGTACGTTTTCTTCAGATCGACCGCGCGCAGGATCATCAGCTCGCCCGGATCGCGTCCACCGGGCTCAGCCCCGCCGCGCGCCGCGCCGGATACACGCCCCCCAGGATCCCCAGCAGCGCCCCCAGGCCCGAGGCGCTTCCCAGAAGCCACAGCGGCGCCGTCGGCTGGAATGGCATCATCGCCGCGGCCGACGTCACCCCCGCCCAGCCGATCGCCGACCCCAGCACGCCCCCCGCCACCCCGAGATACGTGCTCTCCGCCAGCACGAGCCGCGTCACGTCCCCGCGCGACCACCCGTTCGCCTTCAGGATCCCGAACTCCGGCACCCGCTCCGTCACGCTCATCAGCATCGTGTTCAGGATCCCGATCGCCCCCACGATCACCGCGATCGAGCTCACCACGAGCAGGAATACGTCGAGGTTCTTCATCATGTTCCCGAACTCCGCCTGCCACTCCGTCGTCGACAGGCAGTCCACCTTCTTCTTCTCCCCCGCGAACTCCGCTTCGATCGCCTTCTCGATCCGCGCCAGCGCTTCGGGCGAAGTCTCCGTCGCTTCCACGTAGAAACTCGTCACCAGATCGCGCGAGAACCCCGCGAACTTCCAGGCGTCCTCGAGGTGCATGACGAGGGTGCCGTCGAGGAAGAGGGAGCCGGTGTTGTAGACGCCGACGATCTCGAACTGTTCTTCGCCGACTTTGACCGTGCCGCCGACGTCTTTGGCGTATTTCCGGGCGATGCGCTCGGAGACCACGACGCGCTTCTTGCCGGCGTCGCCGGGCTCGATGTTGCGGCCGCGGCGCATGGAGCGCGAGTAGACGTGCCCGGCCGAGAGGCGCGTGTGGCGTTCGGGATCGAGGCCGAGGACCACGATCGCGTTGAACAGACCGATGAGCGTCTTCTGCCCTTCGACGTTCGGGGCGACGCGCCACAGCTCGGGGACGCAGGCCTGCACGCCCGGGATCTTCTCGACCCGGCGCGCGTAGTCGATCGGCAGCGTCGAGAAGATCGGATCGACCGAGTTCGCCTCGATCATCACCAGCCCCTCGACCTTGTCGAGCGTGTCGCTCATCGTGCTCCTGAGCCCGCTCGACACGCTGATGAGCCCGACGACGCCCGCGATCGAGATCGAAACGCCCACCAGCGCGAGGAACGACCGCAGCGGGCGGGTGAGGACGTTTTTCAGGGCGAAGCGAAGCACGCGCGGTTATTTCGCCTCGGGCGTGCGGGGGCGGAAAGGGACGTCGCTCTTCTGGGTGTCGGCGTCGAGGGACTGGGGAAGGGGGACTCCGGCGCGTTTGACGAGGCGGATGGAAGGCCGGTCGAGGGCGGCGGCGGTGACAGCGGAGACGATGCCGGAGCAGCCCGCGTATTCGCCGCCGGTCACCTCGACCTCGAGGCCGACGGGGTAGACCGGCGTGAGGGCGAGGAACGCGCCCATCGCCTCAGGGTGCAGCGCCGCGCCGGTCTCGGTCTTCATCGTCGCGATCGCCTCGTCGTCGCGCATCGCCCAGCCGTCGGGGAACCCCGCGATGAGCAGGTCGAACCTGTCCGCGATGGCGACGACGCTCGCGTAGCGGTGCATGTACCCCGGCCCGACGGTCTCGCTCGCCGTGAGCCGCGGAAGGCCGATCAGCCGGCGCGGGAATCCGCGGCCGTCGAACCGCTCGTGATGCTGGTACGCGCAGTGCGCCGCCAGCAGCGACACGCCCGTGTCCGCGCGCAGGAGGTGGTAGCCGGCGACGGGGTGAAGGGCCTGTCCCGCCGCGCTGCGGACGATTTCCTCGGGCAGCACGTGGTACCCGATGTCGTGGAGGAGCGCCCCGATGCACAGCTCCCGGCACTCGCGCGGCGTCCATCCGAGGCGCCGTCCCATCATCACCGAGCGCGCCGCGACGTTCAGCGGATGATCGATATGGTGCGTCGCCTCCGTCCGCGGCGCCCCCGCCACCATCGGCGAGTCCTTCTCGCTCGCGATCGCGTCCAGGAACGCGTCGAGATCGTCCCCGCCCACCGCCTCGGTGAACCGCAGCTGCTTCACCAGCTTCCGCACCTCCGCGCTCGACAGCCGCTCCGCCACGGCGTTCGCGTCGGAGTCGCTTCCCAGCCCCGCCGTCCGCGCCACGCCCTCCCGCACCTTCTTGAAGAATTCGCCGAGTTTTCGCGCCATGGGCGCCCGCGCGGTCTCGGCGACGAGGTCGCGGCAGTCCACGTTTTCCGCGCCTTCCTCGAACACGTAGAGGTCGCGGTAGCCGAACTGCGCGATGCGCTGCAGCACGGACGGCGTCAGCGTCGCCCCCATCGCGAGCATCGCGGCCCCGTTCGGGTAGTAGAGCGTCCGCGCCACCTTCTGCCCCGCCAGCGCCTCGTCGATCCGGATCTTCTTCACGCCGTCTCCTCCGCCGGCACCGGCTGCCCGGGCTTGAGCCTCTCCGGCAGCAGCACTCCCGCGGATACCGCGAACGGGATGGCTTCGTCGACCGACATGGGAAGCGGGATGACGTCGGTCCTGGGGAGGATGAGGACCCAGCCCGTGATGAGCGACGGGGCGTTGGGGATGTAGACGGTGACCATGTCCTTGCCTTCGCGCTCGGTCAGGACGTTGATTCCATCGCCCGTCACGAACCCGATCGACCAGATCCCCTCGTACGGGTACTTCACGAGGACGACGCTCTTGAACTCGACCTGCCGGTTCCCCTTGAGCAGGAAGTCGGACACTTTCTTCCCGTAGCCGTAGATGGAGCCGATGATGGGGAAGCGGGCGACCAGGTGGTCGAACGTCTCCATGAGGCGCTTGCCGAGGAAGGAGGCGAGGAGGAACCCGGCGAAGAAGATCATGGTGATGGCGACCGGGAAGCCGATGGCGGACTTGAGCCAGTGGTCGGTGGAGCGCATTTCGAGGAGGGAGTGGCCGGTCTTCTGGATGAACCAGGCGTCGACCGAGGGGCCGCCGTACGTCTCGAACGCCCAGAGGACGAACCCCCCCACCGGGCGGCCGATGTAGTCGTTGGCGAGGCCGAACCCGGCGATGAGGATGAGGACCGTGAGGGTCGTCGGTAGGAGGGCGGCCAGCCCGGTCGTGAACGACCGTTTGAAGCCCGCCTTGATCGCCTGCGACAGCATGTCGGCCCTCGAGTGACGGAATCGTTCTCATTCTAGCCCCGCAGGAGGCGGAGGGGCTAGAGATTGCGGGATGAGGGAAGGGGGGGAGGAGGATATGGGCCAGGAGCCATGAGCCTCCCAGGGCAAGCCATAAGCCATAAGCTATAAGCGGCGCGCTTCGCGCGCCATCTGGAGCGGGAGGGACTTCAGAGTTCCCGGGCGCCCGGCAGCCCGGGAACTCTGAAGTCCGCTCCGCTGAATGTGGCCCGCGAAGCGGGCCGCTTATGGCTAATGGCTTGTGGCTTATGGCTGGCTCCGGCCTGCCTGGCCGCATTTCGCAATCCGATCCCCTTTGGCTGCCCGACTGCCCCCCGCGTGACTTCTCTCCTCAAGCCCCCCCGCACCCCCTGCCGATGTACCTGATCGAGAGGGGGCGCTCCTGTCACGCGGCGCCCTGGGGATCTTCCGGGGGGTCCTTCCAACGAGGGGAGACGCGTCATGGAGAAGCACACCTGCCAGCGCTGCCATTGCTCCGAGTACATCCCCACGCACCAGTTCGTGAAGTTCGACGACAAGGTGCACTACGTGTGCGCCAAGTGCTGGGACTTCTTCCGGCGCTGGTTCTTCTGCGGCGGGCAGCCGCGGAATGCGGACTCCGACGTCGCCGCGTAGGAGACGGCGGGCGCGTGCACTGCCGGCTCCTGGTCAGCCATAAGCCATAGGCCATAAGCTATAAGCGGCGTGCTTCGCGCGCCACCTCGGTCGGAGTGGACTTCAGCGTTCCCAGAGGCACACGGTGGACCGGGAACACTGAAGTCCATTCCGCCTCAGGTGGCCCGCGAAGCGGGCCGCTTATAGCTTATGGCCTATGGCTTATGGCTGGCTCCGCCCCGCCTGGCCGCCTTTCGCCTGCCTCCCCTCCTCCCCCGCTTTCCCGGCCAGGTAGTTCCGGATCTCCTCCGCTGGCACCACCGCACCGGGCTCGTTGATGCCGGGACAGCACCTCCCGGACTCCTCCCACGACCGTCGGCTCCGGAGGATCCGTCCCCAGAACGGAAACGTGCGGCATTGCCTCGGCCGCGCGTTGTAGACCGTGCACCCCTTCCCCGCCTCGTAAAACGCACAGTCGAAGTTCGGTTTCTCGACGAGGCTGTAGCGGCCGTCGACGAGGCGGACGAACTTCGAGGTGAACGTTTCGAAGGGCATGCGGAGAGCTTCCGCGATGGCCTGCATTTCGGCGGGGTCGACCCAGACCGCGCCGGGGCCGTGCTTGCCGGAGCAGCACTCGCCGCACTCCGGGCCGAGGCACCGGAATTCCACGCCGTCGCCGTACCATTCGCGCGGCCGGCCGTCGTGCAGATGGTTTTCGTCGCTGCTGCTCATCCCTTGATCACCGCAAAGGGCTGAAACCGCGCGATCCGCTTCGAAATCCCCGCCCTCTCCATCACCTCCGTCACGACGTCGGCGTCCTTGTAGGCCGACGGCATTTCCTCCGCCATGCTGGACCGCGTCTTCGAGCGCACCGTGACGCCCATCGAGCGCATTTCGGCGTCCAGGTCCACCTTCGCCATCCGCCGGTTCATTTCGCCGCGCGACGCGACGCGGCCGGCGCCGTGGCACGTCGACCCGAACGTCTCCTTCATCGCGCCGGGCAGGCCCGTGAGCAGGAAGGACGCCCGCCCCATGTCGCCCGGCACGAGCACCGGCTGGCCGATGTCGCGGTACGCCTTTGGCGTCAGCGGATGGTGGGCCGGGAACGCCCGCGTCGCGCCCTTCCGATGGACGATCACGCGCGTCGGCACGCCGTCCACATCGTGCTCCTCGATCTTCGCGATGTTGTGGCACACGTCGTAGATCAGCTCCAGCTCGACCTTGCGCCCGAGCGCCTCCCCGATCGCCTTCTCCGACAGCGCCATGATCACCTGCCGGTTCACCCACGCGTAGTTCGCCGCGCACGCCATCGCCGTCAGGTACTCCCGCCCCTCGTGGCTCGCCGCCGGCGCGCACGCCAGCTGCCGGTCCGCCAACTCGATCCCGTACCGCCCCGCGATCTTCACGAACCGGTGCACGTTGTCGTCGCACACCTGGTACCCGAACCCCCGGGACCCGCAGTGGATCAGGAGCACCACGTCGTCCACCCGCAGCCCGAACACGCTCTCCGCCTCCGGACCGTAGACCTCGGCGACGCGATCCAGTTCGAGGAAGTGGTTCCCGCTTCCCAGCGTCCCGATCTGCCCCATCCCGCGCTTGAACGCCGTCTCGCTCGCGGCGTCCGGATCCGCGCCCGGCATGATCCCGCCGTCCTCGATGTGCTCGAGGTCGCGCGGCCGCCCGTACCCGTGCTCGACCGCCCAGCGCGCGCCCTCCGTCAGCACGCGCGCCCCGTCCTCCTTCGACGGCCGCGGGATCGCGCTGTCCCCGCCGACGCCCGCCGGGACCGCGCCGAACAGCGCGTTCACGAGTTTCTTGTGCTTGCCGTCGAGTTCGGGGAAGCGGAGACCGGTCTTGGCGACGCGGACGCCGCAGTTGTGGACGACGAAGCCTCCGGCGATGAAATTGTGCCCGGCATGATCGATCCGGACATCGAAGACGCGGCGCACGTCCGGGCGCGGGGCCGTTGCGACGACTTTCTCCCAGACCACGTCATCCGAGCAGTTTTCCGCGCGCCAGTCCTCGAATGTCGGGAAGATTTCAGGCGAGCGGAGGTTTCGGACCGCCTTGCCATAGACCGTCCTTTCGACGAAACGCAGATTGACGCCCTCGTTGCCGACGGCCGCCAGGATTTTCTCCGCGCTCCAGCCCGACGCCGCGCGAATCTCCAGGATTCTCTCACGGGTCCTCTCGCGCGCGGCGAGGACCACCTGCTTGCACCGCAGGTAACCGACCGCTTCGGCCGCGAGCCGGGTCCGTTTGCGGTTGTACTCGAACCCCACGTTCCCCCAGAGGCGGAGCAGGTTCTCCGTGTCGCTCGCGATGACAAGCCTCAGGCGGAACGACCGGGTGCCGTCGGCGTTCTCCTGTTCAGGCCTTCCCGAGACGGTGAGCGACCTGACACCGAGCCCCGAGAGCAGGCGCTCGACGTCCTCAAGGACGCGCACCCCGCTCTCGATCCACGGACCGCGTTTCACCAGATTCAGGACCGGGCACTGGAAGTTCCGATTTCGACTGCTGAAAGCGACGGGCGAGGTCAACTCGGCGCCGAAGAAACCGGCGAGGAAGAGCCGCTGCTGCCAGCGCGGGGCCACGAACAGGAAGCGGGGGATCCTCCATTCCTGGGAGGTCTTCGGGCCGACCGGGAGACCAAGGGCGGCGAGCAGCAGGGCGAATCCGGTGTTCGAGATGTGGACGAAGTTCTCCGTCGCGTCGAATTCCTTCGTGCCGTATGTCGTCGAAATCCGGTGGTGACGCCGCCGGGAATAGACCTCGGAAACCGGCACCCACGGCTCCAGGTCGCGCGCGAGGTCGAGAAGGTCCTCCTCCCGACCCGAAATGCTGACCCGCCCCTTCCCCCCATCCTTCGTGAGGTAGACAGTGCCGTCCCCCAGCACGAGGCCCGCGACCTTCAGGATCACCGGCAACGCCGGATGATCGAACGTCAGCGGGAGCAGGTTTCCGAGCGAAGCGATCGCCTGTTCGACGGCATGGCCGCGAGCGTGCTTTCCGATGCGAATCGCCGCGTCCCGCAGGTCTTCGCCGCGCAGGAGGATCCTGGACGAAGGACGGTCCCACGGAATTCCTTCGAACGCGAGGCAGCCCACGCGATCCCCCGGCTTGAGCGAGCCCAGATCCCGGAACCCATCGGGAGTCAAAAACGGATGGTCGGAGGTCGCGACGACCTTCCGGCCGCCGGAAGTCACCAGTTCCAGGACCGGGGCGCGTGCATCCTGAGACAGGCCTGACGAGATGCGCGCGGAGGAGCGCCGGCGGCCATCGATCAGAACGACCTCGGATTCGACCCGGTCGCCTACGACTTCCGAGATCGGCCGGGTGTACCCCTCAGGAAATAGAACCGGCGTCTCCGCGGAAAGACAGTTGATGTCGTAACCGACCCCGCCCGGCGAAATGACGCCGTCGTCCAGACGGAACGCCGCCACTCCCCCGATCGGAAACCCGTACCCCCAGTGAATGTCCGGCATCGCCAGCGACCACTTTACGATCCCCGGAAGCGTCGCCACGTTCGCCACCTGGTCGAGCGCCTTGTCTCCCTTGGCCAGATCGAGAAGCCGGTGGTCCGCGTAGATCCGCCCGGGGACGCGCATCGCCCCCGTCATCGGGATTTCCCACACGCAGTCCGAGATCTTCCGCAGGTTCATGGGTTGTCCATCGACCGGGGTGGGGAAAGGTTCGCTATACGTCGAAGACGACCCGCCCTTCCCATCCCAATCCCGTTTTCTCTACGCGAAGCTCGTGCCACGTCACCGCCTTGAGCTCCGTCCGGCCCTCGTGCCGCTCGGGATCGTACTTCTCCCCGGACGCCGTCGCCCGCACGAACCTCTCCGTCAGCCGCTCGATCCGCACCGAGGGCAGCAGCAGCCGCTCTTCGTCGAAAATCACCAGGAGCGCCGACAGGAAGCGATTGAGCACCTCGGCCCGGTCTTCGCCCTCGGCCTTGATCTCCCGGTCGACGCGGTTGACGACACCGCGGGTGTCCGCCATCGCCTCCGCCAGCGCCCGCGCCGCGTCGGCGAACAGGGCCTCGCAGGTGTCCGCCTTGAGATCGACCCCGATGTCCCCCGTGTGGTCGAAGAAAGTGAAACTCATGCGCGCCACTTTACCAGAGACACGAAATAACGGACCGAATCCGCTCCCTCGCCGCATACAATCCCGCCCCCATGGAGATGAAGAAGTTCCTCCGGGAGATCGACACGTTCAGCGGCCTCACCGACGCCGAGATCGAGAAGGTCGCCGGCATCTGCCGCGACCGGGCGCTTCAGAAAGGCGAAACCGTCTTCAGCGAGCGCGACCCCGGCGACCGCATCTACCTGATCGAGAGCGGTGCGGTCGAGATCGCCAAAGTGAACGGCGGCGGACGGCCCTCGCGCATCGCGATCCTCGAGCACGGCGAAATCTTCGGCGAGCTCGGCGTCTTCGAGGACCGACCGCGTTCGGCCGGGGCGGTGGCGATGCGGGAGTCGAAGGTGAAAGTGATCGAGAAGAAGGATCTTGAAGGGCTTTTCGCGGCGGAGCCGGGGCTGGCGGCGCGGATCCTGCGCGGGCTGCTGAAGAAGACGGCGTCGCGGCTCCGGCTGGCGGACGAGGCGATTCAGACGCTGATCCGCTCGTTTGATGCGTAGCCGGGAGGAAAGAGGGGGGCGGTGGTTCGGGGGCGTTGAGACTCCGGCCGGGGGCGGAACTTCAAAGGGCAACTTCAACTTCAAGTAACTTCAAAGGACGAACGGGCAATTTCAAGGGACGACGGCCCGGCGCGCTGCAACGAGTAACAAGGCATGGAGGTTTTTCCGGAGCCAACCACCGCGCGCCCCGCCATCCTCCGCGCGGCTTCTCCTTACCGCCTCAATCCGGGAAAGTCGTGCCGCACCTTCAGAATCTTCTCCCGCTCCCGCTTCGCCTCTTCCTCCATCCCCACCTGCTGGCACAGCTCCGCCAGCTCCAGGTGCGCCGCGGCGTTGAACGCCTGGCGGTCCCGCGCTTCCAGAAACGCGGAACGCCGCCCGTACCACTCCCGCGCCCACGCCCGGGCCTCCGGCGAAGCCCCGGGGACGAGCGCCTTCTGCAGGTGCTCCTTGAATTCCAGAGGCAGATGGTCGCGGTGCACCGTCTTCAGGTTGAATTCGGTCCACCGCGCCAGCTCGAGGTGCCCCGCGGGCGTCGACAGGTCCGTCCGGTTGCGCACCTGCGTGTAGTCCTCGATCCCCGGCGGCGGCTGCCTGAAGAAGTACGTCCCCCAGACCCCGATGAGAAGCGTCACGAACACCACGAGGCCGAGAGAAATCAGGTCGTAGCCGGGGCTGTCGTCGTACGGGCGAAGTGAAGCCGTGCCGATCTTGTCATCCATGCCGTGGGCTCCGGGGATCGCTCTACTGCCAGTCTTCGGTGGGTTTCACGAGCTGCACCTGAAGCGTGAGCGCCGACATGAAGTCCTTCGGGCCGCCGGCCAGGTGGATCATCTTCATCAGAACACCGCGCGACTGCGGGTCCTTGAGCAGGTCGTTGTGGATCAGCTTGAACATGTTCATGACGGGCATGGGAAGGGCGTAGTGCAGCTCCTGGTACTGCGCCTTCGAGAGCTGGATGTAGTACTCCTTGCGGATGATCTGGTACCCGACGTTGGGAATCGACTTGACCTTGACTCCCGTTTTCTCCACGTCCTCCTTCGTCATCTTGATCTCGACCTTGCCCGCGGGCCGGTCGATTTCCTTCTTCCGCCGCTGCGCCGGCGAGAGCGTGGCCGGCGCCTGCGGCGCGGGCGTCCCCGGCTTCGACGGCGGGGCGCCGGGCTTGCCGGGCGAGAGCGCCGCCGGCTGGCCGGGTCGGGCGGGCGGGGCGACGCCGGGCTGAAGCGGCCTCGCCGGAGACACGGACGCGGGCTGGCCGGGTTTGACCGGCGGCCTGACCGAGGGCGGCTCGGACTTCTTCGGTCCCGGCCCGACCGGCGCCCGCGCCGAGGCACCCGGAACCCCGGGCCGCGCCCCCGTCTCCACGGGCGCGGTCGGAATGACCTCGACGTCGTCCACGACCTCCACGTCGTCCGTCACCGTGAGCGGCCGCGGTCCCGATGGAACAGGAGGCTTTCCCGGAATCCCCGGCTTCACCTGGCTCGGCGGCCCGCCCGGCCTGGCCTGGCTCGGCGGCCCCACCGTCGCCGGCCTCACCGCCGGCGGCTTGCTCACCACCTTCTTCGGCGGCTCTACCTTGAGCACCGCATTCTGAATTGCCGTCATCCCGCCGTCGACGCCCCCCAGCAGGTTCACCATGTCCTTCAGAATGTCCCGCTCCTCCGGCCGCGTCAGGATCGTGTCGTTGATCAGCCGGAAAATGGAGGCGTTCTGCCCGGGAAGCGCATAAAAGAGGTCCTCGTACCGCGCCACGCCCATGTCCAGCGCCGTCGAGCCGCAGGAAATCTTCACCCGCTTCCCGGTCTCCGCGACCTGCACCACCACCGGCGGCGGCGGCCGCTTCTCGTACCGCTTCGTCACCTCCCCCGTCGGCGCCGGCGGTGCCGCATGGATGGAGGGCGCCGTGATCTCGAACGGGATCTGCTCCTCGGTCGGCAGCTTGGACACGGGGACGGGCTCCGGGGGCTTCGGCGCCGCGGGTGCCGGCGCCGGGGGCGCGGCCGGCGTCGCAGGCCCCGCCACCGCAGGCACGTCGCCTTCCTTGGGAGGAAGCGCCTGGACCATCTCCTGCAGCCTCGCCATGGCGGGCTCGACGCCGCCGTTGGCTTCGATCAGAAAGTGCAGGATCGCGCAGTCGTCCGCTTCCGTCAGGATCGTGCCGTTCAGGAGCATGTAGAGGTTCGCGGGCTCCTGCGGCAGGGCATAGAAGATGTCTTCGTACTGCGCGGGTGTGAGGTCCAGGTAGACCTCCTCGTCCTCCCCCAGTCGAAAGCCCGCCGCCGTTCGTTCCAGCCGCATCCATCCCTCTTAACGGTTCCGGCAGCCGGAGTCAATGAGTTACGCCCTGTTATTGTCCAGCGGCCCGAGGGGCGGGGACCGGTAACCAGTGGCCAGTGGCCAGTGACCAGGTACCAGTGGCCGGTGGCCAGGGCGGGTGGTCACTGGCAACTGGCCACTGGCAACTGGCCCTCCTACTCCGCCGGGCGGTTGGGCAGCACGACCTCGACCACGAATGGACCCCCCAGGATCCCGTTGACTTCCTCACGGATCTGGCGCGAGAGGGAGCCGGTGCCCTCACCTTTGTCGATCACCGAGAAATGCATCCGGCTCAGGATCCCCTGTACCGCGTCCAGGATCCGCGGTCGGTGAAACTCCAGCAGCCGCCGCACCTCCTCCTCGTGGCGCTTCCGAATGCGGAATTCCGGCTGCACGTGGCGCAGGACGCGCGCGTTGTGGTCTGGCGGCATGCTCACCGTGTGGTCCACGCGCTCGAATGGAATCAGCAGCGTTTCGTCCCCGCGCGCCTCCTGCCGGATCGCCCACCCGCGCCACGCGACGGCTGCGACAGGGCCGCCGAGGAGGATCGCCAGCGCCACGGCCGCCAGGAAGGAACGCGTCTTCATGTGTCTATTGTATCGGCAGCAAGGGGGGGCCTTCTCATGGAAGAAGCCATAAGCGGTGCGCTTCGCGGGCCACATCAAGCGGCGTGGACTTCAGTGTTCCCGGGCACACGGTGGCCCGGGAACACTGAAGTCCCCTGCGCCCGGTGTGGCGCGCGAAGCGCGCCGCTTATGGCTTATGGCTTCTGGCTTATGGCTGCCTTCCCCCCCCACCATCCACCTCATGCTACATTCCCGCCCCCATGCACTCACCACGCCTCGTCCTCGCCGTCCTCTTCTTCATCAATTTCCTTAACTACACAGACCGATACATTCTCTCTGCCGTCCTCGGCCCCGTCGCCGCCGACCTCGGCCTGAGCCCGCCCCAGCAGGGCTTCCTCGCCACCGCCTTCACCCTGGGCTACATGTTCAGCGCCCCCATCGTCGGCAACTTCGCCGACCGCTGGACCCGCCCGCGCCTCGTCGCCGTCTGCTGCGCCCTTTGGAGCCTCGCCACCCTCGCCTCCGGCCTCGCCGCGGGCTACAAGTCGCTCCTTCTCGCGCGCGTGATGATCGGGGTCGGGGAAGCGGGTTACCTGGCGATCGGGCCGACGCTCATCGCCGACTACTTTTCGAAGCAGGCGCGCGGCAAGGCGCTCGCCGTGTTCTACACGGGGGTGCCGATCGGAAGCGCCTGCGGCTACGTCCTCGGCGGGCTGCTCCCGGGACTCCATGCCGGCACGGCGGCGCTCGGCTGGCGCGGCTCCTTCATGGTCGTCGCCCTCCCCGGCCTCCTCGCCGCCGTCGCCGCCTGGTTCGTCGTCGACCCGCCGCGCGGCCAGATGGACCTCGATTTCGCCGGTCACGGGCCCCTTCCCCGCAGCGGCACCGTCTGGGAACAGCTCGCCCTCTTCCGCAACCGCACGTTCCTGCTCGTCACGGTCGCGCTGACCGGCATCGCATTCGCCACGGTGCCGCTCCTGCACTGGCTTCCCCAGTATTTCGACGAAGTCAAGGGCGTCCCCCTGAAGAAGGCGAACGTGATGATCGGGGCGACCCTCATCCTGCCGGGGATCATCGGGACGCTTCTCGGCGGCTGGCTGGGGGACCGGCTCTCGAAACGAATTCCAGGGGGCTACCTGATCGTCGCCGCCGCCGGCCTCCTGGGAGGCGTCCTGTTCCTGCGCCTCGCGATCGCCGCTTCCGCCGGCTGGATCTACCTGCCCGCGCTTTTCTTCGGCGTCCTCTGTTTCATGGCCTGCACCCCGACGCTCAACGCGACGATTGCGAACATCAGCGCGCCGAACGCGCGCGCGATGGCCTACGCGACCGTCATCTTCTGCATGCACGCCCTCGGCGATACCGCTTCGCCGCCGCTGTTCGGCAAGATCATCGAGCGCGGCGACCTTTACACGGCGTTCCTCTGGATGCCGGTGCCGCTGATCGTCGCCGCCGTGGCGTGCCTCGTGGGCGTCGTCACGATCCGCCGGGACATGGAGCGGACGGAGGCGCGCGTGACGCAGATGATCCGCAGGCAGACCGACCCGCCCCGGGCGGCGCGGTAGCGCGGCGCCCCGGAACGGCGAACCTTCTCCGTCTCTTCCGCGTTAAGATCGCACCCCCCCCAGCGCCCGGGAGTCCTCGTGCCGCAGATTCTGGTCGAGAACCTCGTGAAAACCTTCCGCGTCGCCGAGCGGCGGCCCGGCCTCGCGGGCGCCTTCGCGGGCCTCTTCTCCCGAAAACACCGCACCGTCCGCGCGATCGACGGCGTCTCGTTCTCGATCGAGGCGGGCGAGCTCATCGGCTACATCGGCCCGAACGGCGCGGGGAAGTCGACTACCGTCAAAGCCCTCTCCGGCATCCTCGTGCCCGACTCCGGCCGCTGCGAAATCCTCGGCCGCACCCCGTGGAAGGACCGCGTCGCCCACGTCGCGCGCATCGGCGTCGTCTTCGGCCAGCGCACCCAGCTCTGGTGGGACCTGCCGGTCACGGAGTCGTTCGAACTGCTGCGCGACATCTACCGCGTGCCCGCGGAGGACTTCCTGAAGCGCCGCGACGAGCTCGTCGCGCTCCTCGGCCTCGGCCCCGTCCTCGACACGCCAGCCCGCCAGCTCTCCCTCGGCCAGCGCATGCGCTGCGACCTCGCCGCGGCTCTCCTCCACGCCCCGCCCATCCTCTTCCTCGACGAACCCACCATCGGCCTCGACGCGTCCGCGAAGCTCGCGGTGCGGGACTTCGTGAAGCGGCTGAACCGCGAGCGCGGCGTGACGGTGATCCTGACGACGCACGACATGGACGACATTGAGGCGCTGTGCGAGCGTGTGATGGTGATCGCGGACGGGCGGATCCTCTCGGACGGGACGCTGGCGAAGCTGCGGCAGTCGGTGACGCGCGAGCGCTGGCTGACGCTGGATCTCGTCGAGGAGAAAGGGGCGATCGAGGATCCGGACGCCCGCGTCGTGGAGCGCGACGGCCTCCGCGTCCGCCTTGCTTTCGACCCCGAAAAAGTCTCGCCCGCCGTGCTCGTCGCGCGCATTGCCGCGCGCCACCCGGTGCGCGACCTGTTCGTGGAAAACCCGCCGATCGAGGCGATCGTCGCGCGCCTCTACGGGGAGCTGAAACCGTGACCCCGTATCTCGCCGTCGTCTCCGCCCGCTTCCGCGTCCTCCTCCAGTACCGCGCCGCCGCGTTCGCGGGCGTCGTCACCCAGACGTTCTTCGGCTTCGTCCGCCTCGCCATCCTCCTCGCCTTCTTCCGCGCCGCCTCCGGCCCCCAGCCCATGACCCCCGCCGACCTCCCCGCCTACATCTGGCTCGGCCAGGCGATGTTCCAGATGGTCCCCTGGTCCCTCGACCGCGAAGTCGCCGCCCTCGTGCGCACCGGGGGAGTCTCCTACGAGCTCCTCCGCCCCGTCGATCTCTACAACCAGTGGTTCGCGCGCGCTCTCGCCCTCCGCACCGCCCCCGTCCTCCTGCGCGCCCTCCCGATGGTCGTCCTCGCCGCCGCCTTCTTCGGCCTCGGCCCGCCCCCGTCCGCCGCGAGCGGGCTCGCCTTCGCCGCCTCCGTCGCCGCCGCCCTCCTCCTCTCCTGCGCGCTCACCGTCCTCCTCAACGTCACGCTCATGTGGACGCTCTCGGGTGAAGGGGTCTCCCAGCTCGTCCTCGTCACCGTGATCGTCTTCAGCGGCCTCGTCATCCCGCTTCCATTCTTTCCCGACTGGTTCCAGCCCGTCGTGACCGCGCTCCCGTTCGCCGGCCTGATGGACACGCCGCTGCGTCTCTACACGGGCAACATCCCCGCGACCGACGCCGTCGCATTCCTCACCCGCCAGGTGGCGTGGACGCTCGCCCTCGTCCTTGCAGGTCGTGCTTTGCTCGCCCGCGGCACCCGTCGCCTCGTGATCCACGGAGGCTGATTTGACCCTCAACGCCGAACCCCGAACGCCGAACTCCGAACCCGCCCGCGAGAAAGCCACCCGATGATCGTCAAACTCCTCGCCGCCTCCCTCCGCGCGAACCTCCACTACCGCGCCAGCTTCTTCATGCAGACCGTCGCCGCGGCTTTGATCACCTGCGTCGAGTTCCTCGGCATCTGGGCGCTGTTCTCCCGCTTCGGCTCCCTCCCCGGCTGGTCCCTCCCCGAAGTCGCCCTCTTCTACGGCCTCATCAACACCGCCTTCGCCCTCACCGACCTTTTCTCCCGCGGCTTCGACATGTTCGCCGACACCCTCCGCGTCGGCGATTTCGACCGCGTCCTCCTCCGCCCCCGCGCCGCGGCCCTTCAGATCGCCGGCCAGGACCTCCGCCTCCGCCCCCTCGGCCGCCTCGCCCAGGGCGCCGTCATCCTCGCCTGGGCCGCCGCGCACGTCGCCTGGACTCCCGACCGGGCCGCGCTCGCCGCCCTCTCCCTCGCGGGCTCCTTCTGTCTCTTCTATGGCCTCCTCGTGTTCCAGGCCACGATCGCCTTCTGGACGATCGACTCCCTCGAGATGATGAACTCCCTCACCTACGGCGGCGTCTACGCGGGCGGCTACCCGCTGGACATCTACCCGCTCTGGTTCCGGAGGACGTTCACGTTCGCGGTGCCGCTCGCGTGCGTGAACTGGTACCCGGTGCTGGCGATTCTCGGAAGGGAAGTCCCGCCCGCCGCGGCCTGGCTCGCGCCGCTGGCGGGACCCGCGTTCCTTGGGATCGCGCTCATGGCGTGGAGGGTAGGCGTGGGGAGATACGCGTCGACGGGGAACTGAAAGTCTCTGGCGGATTTCTAGCCACGAAAAGGCACAAAAGGCACATAGAAGAAAACTCGGGCGAATGCGGACGGTGGAATGCCGAGGTTCTCATATCAATTATGTGCCTTCTGTGCCTTTTCGTGGCCATCAGGCAGCCCCCGGCCCCGCCGTTTGCGCCCCGGCCCGCTCACTCGGAACTCGTCGCAAACCTGGCTCCCTTGGCGTTGCACCAGAAATGCGTGCGGGGGACGATTTCCGGGCACCGGCTCTCCGGAACGTCGGTGATGCAGGAATGCGCCGAGACCTCATGGACGGTCACAAAGGCCTCGGCCTCCTCCCGCCCGAACAACCGGAGGCGCATTCCGGGGTAGATCCCCTCGCTCGCCCCCCTGTCGAGCTGCCATGATCCGTCCGGGAACTTCGAAACCGCCCACGCTTCCACAGGCTTCCTCAGGATCCAGCCGGCGATTTCGGGGGGCAGTAGCGGACCTCCGTCTCCCGGGGGCTCGTCCACGCTGCAATCCATGCGAAGGTCGCGGACCATGGTCGTCTCCGTCCGCAGGTACATGCGGGAGCGCGGTTCGTCGCCCCAGTTGATCCCATTGCAGAACCGGGCCAGATCCGCTGCGCCGAGAAGGTACAGCCGCTCACCCCACCAGACGGGAAGGGCATCGCACCAGCGGCCGGTCGGCCGGCCTTCGCGGGACATCAGTTCAAGTCGGAGTCTGCCCCGGCGAATGAACGCTCGACCGCGCGAGGTGGAAACCGTGCGGAAACATCCACCGCCCGCGAGCTCGCATTCCCAGGTCCCGTCAGCGCGGACGGTCAATTCGCTCTCGCCCCTGAAAGTGGCGCAAAGGGAAGTGAGGCGCAGGGGGCCTCCTCCGGGAACGACCGCTCTCGCGTCACCTGGAAAATCGGAATCACCGAACGGAAGAAACTCGTCGAACTCGGAATCGGGCACTTTCGACGAGTTCGACGCCGGCTCGCCCCGCAGCCAGGCATCTCCGGCACCGAAGCGCAGCCAGATCGCGGCGGTGAGACCGGCGACGAGGACCATCTGGAACACGGGCCTGCAGCTCATGGAAGTGCAAACGTCGCTCGTGACCCGGAGGTTTATCACCGCCTGATTCGGCCGGCTCTCGGGGTGGTATGACCACGAAAAAGCGCAGAAGGCACAAAACGCAGGGAGGAGGCGAATGCGGAAAACGGGAAGCCGCGGTCCATCCGTCATTTTTATGTGCCTTTTGTGCCTTTTCGTGGCCATCCCGGACACCACGGACTCGCCTCCAGCATTCCCCCAACCATCACCCGGAGCCCCGCGTCCACCTCCAACGCCGAACGCCGAACGCCCGACGCCGAACGCCCTTCGCACGGCTATAATGCCCGACCCCATGCGCGCCGACTGGCTCACGACGAATCCGTACATGCGCTCCCGCGAGCAGGCGATCCTGGCCGCGCTGGACGTGGCGGGGGAGTGCCTCGAGGTCGGCTGCGGCGAGGGGAACAACCTCGAGATCCTGGGCCTGCGCGCGACGGGCGTGGACATCGCGCGCGCGTCGCTGCGCACCGCCCGGGGCCGCGTGCCGGGCCGCTTCACACAGGCCGACGCCGCACGGCTGCCGTTCCGCGACGCGGCGTTCGACCGCGTATTCTCGCGCGACCTGCTGCACCACGTCGACGATTCCGCCGCGGTCGTGGCGGAGATGGTCCGCGTGTGCCGGCCGGGCGGGAAGGTGTGCATCCTCGACGACAACGGCAAGAACGCCATTCTGCGGCTGTTCGCGACGTTCGACCCGTGCGAAAAGAAAATACGGACGCAGACGATCCGGGGCCTCGCGGGTCTTTTCAAGGGACTTCCCGTCGGACCCGTCGACGTCTCGGTCCGCGAGCCCACGCTCCTCTACCGCGCCCTCCTCCACCATAAGTTCGGCTTCCCCTCCCTCGGGAAATCGCGGCTGTTCGCGCTCACCATGGACCGGATGATCGCGCACCTCGAGAAACGCAGCGACCCCGAAACCTGGGCCTACGTCTCCCTCACCGCGACCCGGAGGCCCGCGTGATCGCCCCCGGCTACAAGGTCACCCTCGTCCTCCCCGCCCGCAACGAGGCCGGCGGCATCGCGAAAATCGTCGAGCAGGTCCGCCCCTTCGCCGACGAAGTCCTCGTCGTCGACGGCCGCTCGACCGACGGCACCGCCGACGCCGCCCGCGCGGCCGGCGCCCGCGTCGTCGTCGATGGCGGCAAAGGAAAGGGCGACGGCATCCGCACGGGCCTCCGCGAGGCCGCTTCGGAAGTCGTCGTCTTCTTCGACTGCGACGGCTCCCACCATGCCCTCGACATCCCCAACCTCCTCGCCCCGATCTCCCTCGGCGCCGCCGACCTCGTCGTCGCCTCCCGCGCCCTCGGCGGCTCCGACGAATACCGCATGAACTTCGAACATCTCCTGCGCCAGTGGGGAAGCGACTTTGCGACCTGGCTCGTGAACGCCCGCTGGCGCGCGCAGCTCACGGACATCCAGAACGGTTTCCGCGCCGGCTTCCGCGAGAAGCTGCTCGGCCTGCGCCTCAACGCGAACCATTTCGACGTGGAAGAGGAGATGGTGATGAAGGCGCTGAAGAAAGGGCTGCGCGTGGCGGAGGTGCCGAGTCACGAGTACGAGAGGCAGTGGGGGGCGTCGAAGCTGGCGACGAGCGAGGGGTGGAGATTCCTCGTCAGGTTGGCGCGGGAGATGGTCTAGCACGCGCGGCGCAGCCGCGCCCCTTTACCTTTACCTTCCCCTTTACCTTTCCCTGCCGTTAGCGCGGAACAGCGGCAAAGGCAGGTAAAGGTAAAGGGGAAAGGTAAAGTTCAAGGGGGCCGCTTCGCGGCCTCGGGCCCGGAGGGCCTCAGGCGAGATCGACCTCGTGACCTTTCGATCCCTCACGAATCCCCGTTTCCTGCAGGAAATCGAGCCGACCGCAGCCTGGTGCATGAGTAAGCGGCGGCCTGGGCTGTCCCTGGACCGCGCACGTGTGGCCGAGTCCGCCCCGGCTCATGGGATTCGATTGTGGATCTGAAATAAGTCCACATTTCATGCAATCTGTCCTTGAAAAAAGTACACATTGCCGCCATACTCCTTCTGTGGCCCTCCACCCCGTGCTGATGGAAAAGCTCAACGCCGCCCTCGCCCCGGCGCCGCCGTTCGCCCTCACGCGCCGCGACGCCGAGCTGCCGCGCGTGCCGGGCAAGGTGCACGCGGTCATCGGAATGCGCCGCGCCGGCAAGACCACCTATCTCAGGCAACTGCTCGACCAGCGACGGGCGTCGTTGCCGCCGGAGCGCGCGCTCTACCTCAGCCTCGACGACGACCGCCTGGCGGGCATCGAAGTGGATCAACTCGGCTTCCTGCTCGAAGAATACTACCGCCGCCACCCCGACCTCCGGGGGCGCGCGGCCGTCCACTGGTTCCTCGACGAAATCCAGCTCGTTCCAGGCTGGGAACGGTTCGTGCGCCGCGTCATCGACTCCGAAAAGGTCGAAATCGCGGTTTCAGGATCGTCGGCGCGCATGCTGTCGCGCGAGGTCCACAGCTCGCTCCGCGGCCGCGGATTGCCGACCGTCATCCGACCCTTCAGCTTCCGCGAGTTCCTGCGCCACCGCGGCGAGGAACCGGAGAAGGAAGCCCGCCGCTGGACGTCCGCCGAACGATCGTGGGTGGAGAAGCGGTTTCGCGAATTCCTCGTCGAGGGCGGATTCCCCGAAACCCAGCGCCTGGCGCCAGCGCTGAGGCTCGAGCTTCTCCAGGGCTACGTGGACACGGTCCTCTTCCGCGACGTCGTGGAGCGCTACGCCGTGTCCCAGGTGGCGGCCCTCCGCTGGCTGGTGCGCATGTGCCTGCGGAATCCCGCGGGAAGTTTCAGCGTTCATCGCCTCCACCAGGACCTGAAATCCCAGGGCCACGGCACGGCGAAGGACGCCGTCCACGCCATGTTCGATCACCTCACGGACGCGTTCCTCATCAGCGCGGTGCCGCTGGCGACCGAATCGGAGCGCCGCCGCAATTCCAATCCGCGCAAGATCTACCCCGCCGACCCCGGCTTCATCCGCGCGTTCGACGCGAGCGGCCGCGCCAACACCGGCCACGCGCTGGAAACGGTCGTCCTGAACGAACTGGAACGGCGCGGTGCCGAAACGAGCTACGTGACGACGTCGGACGGATTCGAAGTGGATTTCCTCGCGCGCCGCCCTGCGGCGGGAGAGGAATTGATCCAGGTCTGCGCCGACCCGACTGCCCCCGAGACCCGGACCCGGGAGCTGCGCGCCCTCGCAGAAGCCGCGAAGGAGCATCCGCGCGCCACTCGCAGTCTCCTCGTGCTGGATCGCGATGCGCTTCTGCGGCAGCCCGCCCCGGGAGTCCACGTCGAACCCGCCTACGAATGGTTGCTGAGTCGGACCGATTAGGACCTGACATCACGGCGCCTCGGTCTCGATGGTTGCATCCTCGGGCCTCTCGCTTAGCACTACCTTGACGGCCGCGGCCGGACTGGACTCCGGTTCAACGGGCGCCGAGACATCCCGCTCACTACCCCCATATCGCGTCTGTGTTCTTGTAATTCACCGGGTCTTCAGGGATTCGTGTGGGTAACGGAAGGGTAACTCGCTGATCGGCCGCTGTCCCCGCCATCGGCCCCAGTCCCTCTGGCGTGGGGGCCGCTAGCGGAGCCGGCTCGCTTTTCGTGATTCCGGATCGATTGTGTCTCGCGTTACTCTGCCGCGCATGCTCGATTGCGACGTGCACGCCCAGATCCTTGGTGTCCGGCCGCCGTGGAGCTTGACCGGGGTGAATCTCGACATGAAGGGCCAGGAGAATGGGGGCGGGGATTGTACGCGCCTGGGGGAGCCTGGCTTCCCCACTTGCCTGATATACTAAGGCCCATGAAGGCGAACGGTTCCGCGCACAAGACCTCTCCCGCGGCCGAGATGGCCCAGCTCCGGCGGCTCATCGAGCGTGTCGAGAGGAACCTGAACGCCAGGATCGCGCAGTTGCAGGAGGAACTCCGGGCAAGCGCGCCGGCCGGTGCTTCGGCGGCGCTCCGGAAACGCAACGAGCGCCGGGCGCGCAACGGAGTGGCGCGCCTCCAGTCCGACCTGCGGGCGCAGCACGCCCGCGGCGTCATCGACCGGCAGGGCCGCCGGATTCGCAAGGGCTGGCCGGACAAGGAACTTGAACGCCGCGCCGACGTCGTTTGAGATCCTCCGCTCGACATCCCGTGCCGGTCATGGACCTTGTCGCCGGGCCGCAAGGCAGCGGCGAGTCCACGTTTTTCCCCGTCAACGAGAGCGGATTTGACGCGTTCAACGTCGACGAGCACCGCAAGGCGCTGAACCAGGGCTCGGCGCAAAACATCCCCGAGGCTGTGCTGTTGAAGGCCCTCGCGGAATCGCAACCATCCAAGATCAACTGGTAGGCGATGGCGTGATGCGGGATCAGTAGGGCCGCCGGGATTGCGGTCGAGACATGGGCGGGACGACCCGGAATTCCCGGTGGAAAGGTCGGATAGAGGATCTGGGTCGATGTCGCGGAGGACTGCATCGAGGAGGCCGGGGAGCGTAGAAGAGTAGCAGGGATCTCGGGTGGCTTGGGGCGACGGGGAGGGGCCCATGATGCAGCCTGCTGTGTTCAGTGCACAAGAGTCTGACAACCTGAGATTTCGACAGCCCTTCGAGGCCAGATCGATGTGCAACCTGAAGCCCCTTGAATCCCCGCCGACCGGACGCTTAGAGTTACCATCCGTGAACCGTCTGAGGCACCGCAGATCGACGACTAGCGCCGGTCGCCCGCGAGGCGGCGAGTCAGGCCAGTCGTCGCCTACAACACAGCGGACCGCGGCGTGGTTCCTGATTCAAATTTCGAAATGAACCCCAAACTTTCATTGAAACTCGCCTACGCATTCGCGACTGAACATGGTCTCGCGCGCGAGACCAGCGAAATTCAGGCATTGAAGACCCACTGGAAGAACGAAGATGGAGAACTGGACAGCACGAGAGTGAGGAAGGGGTTCATCGTGCAGCTCTTCCGCGAGCGAGGATTGCTCGATGAGTTCATCCGCGAACGTTGGCCGTTCGGCCACTCGCGCGATGGTCCGCAGAAGATGGCCATGTACGATTGCGCCCGGAAGGAACATATGGCGATGCTCGCCGGGGATACTCAGGAGGCTCCAGATGCATTGGCATCTCAGCCGACAAAGCCCGGCGACGACTTGAGTTCCCCACCCAAAACTCTGCCGAACGGACGGGCCTCAAAGACGATCCTGCCTCCAGTCAGGGATGCGGAGTCGTTGGTCGCCCGTGTCAGGCTGCTTGACCCAAATCAAGCCGAACGCAACCACGAGGACGCGGTCAAGGATCTTCTGGTTCGTCTTAATATCCATGTGGCTGCGATCCAGTTTCAACGGGGAAGGATCGACTTGTGTGTACAAGATCAGAGCCACAAGACGGTCGCGGTTTTCGAAGTGAAGCGCAGCATCGTCAGCGCTCCCGAGCGAGACAAAGCTCGACGACAGGCGAATGATTATGCAGCGCAATCTGGTTCCACGATCTTCGTGATAACGGACGGGAATTATTACGAGATCTACGACAGGCGGAGGGGCTCGGATTACCACTCGATGCTGGCCGGACGATTCCAACTGGCCGCATTTCGCGAGGAAGATTCCAAGAACCTGGACTTGTTGCGGGATGTCGCATCCAGAGGGCCTGGGAGCGCGGGAGGGTCGTCGAGATAAGGGGTGGCCTAGGGCGGCGGCAGGCCTCGATGTGCTCCGCCACCCCGCCGTCCCCTCCTCGCCACCGGACCCCGTTTTCCTGGAACTCCCCCCTGCCCACCTCGTCTATCCTGTGGTCGGTCTATCTCCCTTCGAGGCCCTTCCCATGAAGCCGCTCTTCCCGCTCCTCGCCCTTTTCGCCCTCGCCCTTTCCGCCGTCGCCGAGACTCCCGCGTTCGACGCGCTGCGACCGCCGGTGCTGCTCGTGCGGCCGGAGGCGGACAAGCCGTCGCGGCCGCTCGCGCCGGTGGCGGCGCGGGTGCGCGTGGACGTGCGCGGGTCGATGGCGCGGACGGAGCTCGACCTCACGTTCGGGAACGACCTCGACCGGGTGCTCGAGGGGCAGCTCGTGCTGGCGCTGCCGCCGGAAGCGACAGTGACGGCGTTCGCGCTGGAGACGGAGGGGACGCTGCGCGAGGCGTCGGTGGTCGAACGGGAGAAGGCGCGGTTCGTGTTCGAGAGCGAGGTGCGGCGGAACGTGGATCCGGGGCTCGTGGAGTGGGTGCAGGGGAACGTGTTCCAGACGCGCGTGTACCCGATTCCGGCGCACGGGACAAAGCGCTGCGTGATCGCGTGGGAGTGGGAAGTCTCGGAGAGCTTCCTCGTGCCGCTCCGGCTGGGGCGGCTGAAGGATTTCGTGCTCGAGGTCACGGCGAGCGGCGTGGTACCGGAGGTTTCGGGGATCGCGGGGGGGAAGCGCGCGGCGCTGCCTGAGGACCTCGACGTGGTGGCGGACGTGAAGGCGCAGACGTTCCGCGCGAGCGCCGAGGGGAAGGACATGGAAGTGGCGTGGGACCTGGTGCTGACGCTGCCTCCGGTGGACAAGCCGCGCGTCGCAGTCGAGTCCACGAAGGAGGGGCGGACGTTCTCGGCGGTGATGTCGGTTGCTGAAACGTCGGGCATCGAATCCAAGCCAGGCCGTGTCGCGCTCTTCTGGGACGCTTCCGCGTCGCGGACCGGCACGCAGGCGGAGCGCGACCTGCTCGCCGCGTGGTTCGGGTGGCTGGGCGGGGCGCAGGTGCACCTCGTGGTCTTCTCGAACGCGGTCTGGTTCGAGGAGGACTTCACGGTGGCGGACGGCAAGGCGGAGGCGCTGCTGGCGCGCCTCGCCGGGCTCGTCCCGGACGGCGGCAGCCGCTTCGCGGGGCTCGACTTCTCCGCTTTTGATGGCCGCGCCGACGCGATCGTGCTGTGCACGGACGGAATGACGACGTTCGGGACGGCGCTGCCGGTGCCGGGCTCGCGCCCGGTGCACGTGATCTGCTCGCAGGCGACGTCGGACCGGGCGATGCTCGACCGGCTCGCGACGGGACACCGCTTCGATCTCACGACCGAAAAAGTCGAGGCGTGCCTCGCCGCGTGGAAGACGGAACCGGCGATTTTCCTGGGCGTGGAGGGGGCCGGCGTGAGCGACGTGCTGCCTCCGGCGCCGTGCCGGGCGGACCGCGTGCTGGCGATCGCGGGGCGCGTGACCGGCAATGCGCCCGTCGAAGCCAGGGCCCGCTTCCGCGACGCGTCGGGGAAGACGTGGGAAGTACCTTTCACGATCGGCGCGGGCGTGGAAGGAGCCAGAGCGGACCGCACCTGGGCGCGCAAGAAAGTCGCGAGCCTCGTCCCGGCGGCGGCGCACGAGGAGGAAGTGCTGCAGCTCGGGCTCCGCTACGGGATCGTCACGCCGAGGACGTCGCTTCTTGTGCTCGAGACGCTCGACCAGTACGTGCGCTACCGCGTGCTGCCGCCGAAGGAGATGCAGGACGCGTATTTCGAACGGATCGAGAAGGAGAAGGTGGCCGCTGCGAAGACGCGGGGGGAGAAACTGACGTACGTGCGCGGCCTGTGGACCGCGCGGGTCGAGTGGTGGAAACAGGATTTCAAGGTTCCGCCGGGGTTCAAGTACGACAACCCGGAGGAGAAGAACCCGGCCGAGGACGGGGCCGAGCCGGAGTCCGGCGAGGAACGCGGCGCCCCGCCTGGAGATCCTCGGGAACCGCTGCGTGAGGACGCACAAAGAGTCCGACGTGGCGCCGAGGGAGGGATCCCGGCCAAGAAGGACAAGGCCGACGGTCCGTCGGAGCCCGGCATCACTCTCAAGCCCTGGTCGCCCGACACGCCCTACCTCAAGGCCCTGCGCTCGGCCGGCGACGGCGCCTATGCCGCCTACGGCAAGCTCCGCGCGGAGTACGGCAACTCGTCCGCCTTCTTCCTCGACTGCGCCGACTTCTTCCTCGAGGAACGCAAGGACCTCAAGACCGCCCTTCAGATTCTCTCGAACGTCGCCGAAATGGACCTCGGCAGCCCGCAGCTTCTTCGCATCCTCGGCCACCGCCTCGACCAGATGAAGGAAGCGGCCCTCGCGGCCGAGGTCTTCCGCAACGTCCTGCGCCTCCGTCCCGAGGAGCCGCAGTCGTACCGCGACCTGGCGCTGGTCCTGGCCAAGTGCGGCGAGTACGCCGAGGCGATCGCGCTCCTCGAGAAGGTCGTCCTCGGCACCTGGGACGGCCGCTTCCCCGAGCTCGAAGTCCTCGCTCTGGGCGAACTGAACGAGATCGCCGAAGCCTGCCGCGCGAAGACCGGCAAGGAACACCACACCCTTCCTGCCGACCTCATCGCCTCGCTGCCCTGCGACCTCCGCGTCACGCTGACCTGGGATGCGGACGCCTGCGACATGGACCTCTGGGTCGTCGAGCCCAGCGGCGAGAAGGCGTTCTACAGCCACCGCGCCACGACGAGCGGCGGGCGTTTCGGCTGCGACTTCACGCAGGGTTACGGTCCCGAGGAGTACCTCGTGAAGAAGGCGATGCCCGGCAAGTTCCAGGTGAAGATCAACTACTACGGCAACTCGCAGCAGGTTCTGGCGGGCGCGACCACGGTGCAGATCCGCATCTACAAGAACTATGGCCGTCCCGACGAGGAGAAGATCGAGGTGACGCGGCGCCTGAAGGATGCGAAGGAGGTGCTGGATCTTGCGGAGGTGAGCTTCGAATAGGCGCCCGAGGGAGAGACTGGCTGCGGAATGGCCCGGGCCTCGTCGCTTGACGCTCCCGCGCCCTTCACCTTTACCTTCCCCTTTACCTTTACCCGCCTTTCCCGTCGTTCGCGGCGAAAGGCAGGTAAAGGTAAAGGGGAAAGGTAAAGTTCAAGGGGGCCGCTGCGCGGCCTGGCACTTCCGCGGCTTGTGGTCCGCATTCGCACCACGAAACGAGGCACGAGAAACGAGGCACGAACCCGATGCCGAAGCCGACCGCCTCCGACCTGCCCGCGGCCCCCCTTACCTCACCTCCGGCTCAATCCATAGCGCATGCGCCGCCCGCGGCTCTCCCGCGCATTTCACTTCCAGCCGCAGTTCCCTCACGTCCTTCACGGAGACGGCGCACTCCTGCGACTCCGTGCGGCTCTGGAACGGCTTGCATTCCCACAGGATCTTGCCGTCGCCGAGGACGGTGAACGTGAGCGGCGTCGCGGCGTCCTCGCGCGGGCCGTCGTTCAGCGCGACGGTCGCGGTGAACGTCGCGTAGCGCCCGGCGAGGTCGAACGTCGCGAACGCGGGGCCCCCGGGGCCGGGGTGCATCCCGATGCCGTTGGGCGACTCCTTGCCGGCGTGGCCGAACGTCCGGAAGGCGTCCTGCGGGGCGCGCGGGTCGGGACTGCCCGGCTTGCCGCTGGACCTGGGGAACCAGACGTTGCACAACTCGCCCTCGGGGAGGTCGATGAGGAAGGCGGGCTCGGCGGGCGGGATTTTCACGGGCGGTTTCGGCTCCTCGCGCGGCGGCTCCGGCTGGGGATCCGGCGGGCGCGCGGGCTCCTCCTTCGGCGGGAGCTCCGGCTCCGGCACGGGTTTTTCCGGCGCGGGGACCTCGGCAGCGACGACTTTCGGCGAAGCGTCCTCCGCGGGTTTCTTCGAGCGGAACGCGCCCAGCATGACGAGGAGGACGAGAAGCGCCCCGGCGGCCGCGGCGGAGGGCAGCAGGACCTTGCGGTGCTTTCGGACGAAATCGAGCGCGGGCGCCGCGGGGCGCGGGCTCTCGAGCTCGAGGAGCGCGGCCGCGGCGGAAGCGGGCCGGTCGTCCGGCGACTTCGCGAGGAGGCGCGCGATGAAACGCGTCAGGCCGGGGGAGATGCCCGGGTTCGTCTCGCGGATCGGCCGCGGCTCCTCGACGGCGAGCGCCGTGAGCTGCGCCATCAGGCTCGTCCCCCCGAACGGCTGCCGCCCCGTGCACATCGTGTAGAGGACGCTTCCCAGACTGAACAGGTCCGTGCGCGCGTCGACGCGGTCGCCCCGCGCCTGCTCCGGCGCCATGTACGCGGGGGTGCCCACGACCATTCCGCTCTGCGTGAGCGCCGTCACCGTCTCGATCGGCCGCACGAGCCCCAGGTCCAGGATGCGCACGCGGTCGTCCGGCGCCTGCAGCCAGACGTTCCCCGGCTTGAGGTCGCGGTGCACGAGCCCCGCTCCGTGAATCGCCGCGAGTCCGCGAAGCGCCCCGCGCGCGAACCGCACCACCTCGTTCCCGCCCGCCGGCCCGTTCCGCCGGATCCGCGCCTCCAGCGATTCCCCCTTCAATAACTCCATCGCGAGCCAGTACACCCCGCCGTCCTTCCCCGCCTGGTAGATGCGCACGAGGTTCTCGTGCTCGATCCCCGCGAGCGCGCGGGCTTCGCGCAGGAAACGTTCGCCCATCGGCGCGCCCGACTCCGCGTCCGGCCGGATGACCTTGAGCGCGACGCGGCGGCGCAGGACGACGTCCTCCGCCTCGTAGACGGAGCCCATCCCGCCGCTGCCCAGTTCGCGGATCACCTGGTACCCGGGCACGCGCGGCATCCCGGAGGCCGCCTCCGCCGCGGGCCCCTTCAGGAACCCCGGCTGCGTCCGGCGCTCGTCTCCGGCGCCCCCCGTCATCCTTTGACCCGGTTCCGCCCCGCCGCCTTTGCCTCGTACAGCAGCTTGTCCGCCCGCTTGACCAACTCCGCCGCCGTCATTTCCGCCTCGCCCGCCGTGTGCGCCACGCCGACGCTGATCGTCACCGCGATTTTCTGCCCGTCCACCTCCACCGGCTTCTCCGCCGCCAGCTCGCGCATCCGCTCCGCGAACTCCCGCGCCTGCTCGACCCCCGCTTCCGGCAGCACCGCCACGAACTCCTCCCCGCCGTACCGCGCGAGCACTTCATCCGCCCCCACGAGCGTCTTCAGCCGCCGGCAGATTTCGCGCAGCACCGCGTCGCCCGCGAGGTGGCCGTAGGTGTCGTTGATTTTCTTGAAGTGATCCAGGTCGAGCATGGCGACCGAGAGCGGGCGCTTGTGCCGCTGCGAGCGGGCGACTTCGCGATTCAGGGTATCTTCGAGGAAGCGCTTGTTCGGCACGCCGGTGAGCCCGTCGAGGATCATCATGGCGTAGATGGTCTCGTGGTATTGCTTTTCGACTTCGTTCCCGCGCAGGAATTTCAGGATGACCTTCCCCACCGTGATGCGGTCCCCGGACCCGAGCGCTTTCTCGCCGACGCGCGCGTCGTTCACGAACGTGCCGTTCGTGCTCTTCAGGTCCCGGATCGTGAACTGCCCTTCGCGTCCCGTGACGACCGCGTGGCGCCGCGACACGTCCGCGTCCTGGAGCACGACGCCGCAGTCCGAATCGCGCCCGAGCACCGTCTCGCCCGCCGGGAGCGTCACGATTCCCTCGCCGATCGCGACGGGGTACAGCCGCACGAGGTACCCGCCCTCGTCCCCCATGCGGGTGAGGAGCATGCTGCGCATGCGGGTCTGCGTGGTTTCGGGGTCGAAGTCGGGCAGGGTGAAGGCCTCCGGGTGCGGAACGGGACGGATTCTATCCGGATGGGAGGGCGGGTCGAAAACGGAATCGCGCGGAGAGTGGGGGCGGTGGGGCGGGGTTCGGAGTTCGGCGTTCGGAGTTCGGCGTTCGGAGTTCGGCGTTCGGCGTTGGGCGCGCGGTGCGACCCGGCGCTTTCGCCTAACGTTACGGCGGAGGCGATCCAGGCGGCGGAGAGGACGTCTGGACCCCCAAGACCTCACACACGGTTAGAGGACGCTGCAGTAATCCGGCCGCCGCTTTCCGTGGGCCACGGCGATGACGCAGGCTTATCGCCCAGGGCAGGTGCCGGAAACGCGGGGGCAAGGTCGAAGTTCTCGTGCCGGTGCTTGAGGGAAATGATGGCCGCCGCGGTCCAACGAGTCCGATTACTGGAAGGTCGTGATAGTTCATTCGCATTATGTGTCTGGCAGAGACGCGAATGGCACTCAGATTATGATTATGTTATCCAGAAGTCATAGTTTGACAGTAGAATGAGCTTTGGAATAGCACGATATGCGAACAAAACATCACATAATCCACAAGACCCTTGGCCCCAGAGCGGGGCAACTGGTCACGACACTCCACGAGCGCCGACGCCGCGTCTTCACGCTGGCCGACGCCGGTGACATCACCGGCCTCAAGATGGCCTCCGTCCGAAGCCTCATTCGTACCCTCGTCGGGCACGGAATCGCGACACGCCTGAAATCCGGTCTCTTCATCCTGGTCCCGTTCGAACTCGGCCGCGCGCGCGTCTACCTTGGCAACCCTTATGTCGTCGCCCGCGAGCTCATGGGAGGAAAGGCCTACTACATTTCGCACGCGTCCGCGATGGACCTACACGGCATGGTGACCCAGCCGCAACTCATCGTCTACGTCAGCTCGCCTGCTCCGACGCGCGGCCGTACCATCCTCGGCACGGAATTCCGTTTTGTTCGCTGCAAGCCGAAAGACGTCTTCGGTACGACGGAGTCCTGGGTGGACAAGCAGGAACAGGTCGTCGTGAGCGACATCGAACGTACCGTCGTCGATGGCCTCAAGCAGCCGGAGTACTGCGGCGGGCTGACCGAAGTCGCGAAGGGCCTCTCGATGCGGCGGACGGACGTCGACGCGAAAAAACTTGTCGGGTATGCGCTTCGGCTCCGTGTCGGGGCGGTCATCCGTCGACTCGGCTATCTCATGGAACTCTGCGGTGTCGGCGATGCTGAGAACCTCGCGCAGTTGCGACGAGAACTTACGCCGACGTATGACCTGCTCGACCCCGTCCTTCCGCGGGAGGGAAATTATATCGCGCGGTGGCGACTCCGCCTGAACGTGACGCCCGAGGAACTCCAGGCCGCGGGGAGGACTTGATTGATTCCACCGCGCAATCTCTCCGTGCTCTCGAACCGCCTCGCCAGGGCCGGGACGCGCCGCCTCCCCGAAGCCGTCCTCGAGCGCGACTACTGCCTCGCGTGGTTCCTGGTCGCTCTCTCACGCACCCCTCTGCGTGCACGACTGGCGTTCAAGGGTGGCACGGCGCTCAAACGCTGCTACTTCGCCGACTACCGATTCTCCGAGGACCTCGACTTCACGCTCGCCGCGGACACGACCTTCGACGACATCCGCCGCGGCCTGGAGCCGGTCTTCGCCGAAGCCCGTCGCGCGACGGGCCTGGCCTTCCGTTTCGCCCGCGACGACCGGCAGACGCACGAAAACAGTCACACTTTTTTCATCGGCTACGAGGGACCCCTTCCCGCCCCCGCCGGCGGACGCGAGGTCAAAGTCGACATCACCGTGCGCGAGTGCCTTGTCTTTCCCATTGAGGATCGAAAGGTCCTGCGCGGCTACCCGGAGTACTCCGACCTTCCGGAAGACGCGAAGATCCGGAGCTACTCCCTCCGCGAGATCGCCCCGGAGAAGATCGTCGCGCTCATGGATCGGGCGCGGAACGAGCCGCGCGACCTGTACGACGTCTGGTACCTCGCCGACGGCGGACACGTGGATCTCACGGACCTGACGGCCGGGATCGAGCAGAAATGGGACTTCCGGGGCAAGAAGCACGCCGAAGTTCGCGGGGAGTTCGCAGCGAAGGAGCCTCGCTACCGAAAGCTTTGGAGCTCACGGCTCTCCGGGCAGATGGTGGATCTGCCGGAGTTCGACGAGGTCTATCGGTCGGTGCGGCGCGCGCTTCGACAGGCAGGGATCATCGGCAAGTAGACCCAGGCCTGGGTCGTCCCGCCCCCAGGTACTCCCAGATGACCCCATATGGAGAAGATGAGCTCGAGGTCGTTCATGTGATCGCGGAGGTTCTCGCGCTTCAACTGCTTGAACTTCGCGTACTCGGAGGGCGCCATGCCGAAGGTGGCCTCGGAGATCTCGGCGGTCAGGATCGCGTATTCCCGTTGTTCCCGGACACCGCGCTTGTTCCACTCGTCGGTGAGCTCGTCTCGGATGGCGATCGAGCGCATGCGCTTCTCGATCCAGTCGTCCGAGTACCCCTTGGCCTTGTAGATGGCGCGGGTGCGCTTCGAAGCAAGCTCGGGGTTTTCGATCTCCTGCACGCGCTCGTAGCCGACCTTGGCGAGCCAGCGCTTGAATGGTTCGGCCTTGGGGCTGGGGATGGACTGGATGAGCGGAAGATGCCTTCGGTGTTGGCGCAGTTGAGCTCCTGCGGCCCGCCGCTCGTCGCAATCGAAAGGGGGGTGGCAATCTGCCCCCACCCTTTGGCCAACTCGGGGTCGCGACGGCGCATGTCCTTCAGGTAGCCCTGCGGGTCCATGGAGTCGGTCAGCGCGGCAACCACGTCGACGACGACGAACCACCATTCGCCGTTGTGGATCGTGCGACGGAGTTCCTTGCGCTGGAAGATGGCGATGCGCGATTCGGGAGAGGGAACGGCGTCGGTCATGTCACTTCCCACCCTTGCAGTATGAGAATGAAGCGCCTCGTTTTGTTTCCAGAACACCTAACATGATACTATCATTTCGAGGGAGAGGCAATGGTTGGAGGCAGGGAATTCAGCGTCGGCTCCGGATGCCGATTGCATCCTGGGCGCAAGACCGCGCGAGCTATGTCCGGGGCCGGGTGACGCGTCCTATGGTCATCTACCGCTGCGCGTGCCCGACGATCGCCTGGATCGCGAGCGGCGAAATCTCCGCCTGTGTCTGAGCACCTCAGGGCCCCGCCATCCCCCTCAACGCGCGCATCGCCTCCACCCCCTCCCGATCTCCCTTCCCCTCCGCAAACCCCAGCGCCTCCGCGAGCGCCACCGCCTCGCGCGCGAGAGCTACGGCCTCCGCCTTGCGTCCGAGCTTTGACTCGGTGCGGGCGAGCAAGGCGAGGACGTGGAAGTAGTGGATGGAGCGGGTGGAGGCGAGGTCTTCGTGGGCTTTCTTCGATTCCAGGAGCGGCGCGCGGGCTTCGTCGAAGCGGCCGGCGCGGGCGAGGGCGCGGGCGCGGAAGGTGGCGTAGGTGGCGGTCTGTTCGCGGGAGCCGGCGGAGCGGGCGAGGGATTCGGCTTCGGTGAGGGCGGCGAGGGCGGCGTCGGTGGCGCCCTGTTCTGAGAGGATGCCGCCGCGGATGCCGAGGGTGTAGGCGAGGAGTTCGGTCATGCCGAGGTCGCGGGCGTGGGCGGCGGATTCGTCGAGGCAGGCGAGGGCGCGGGGGAAGTCGCCGCGGGCGTGGTAGACGCCGCCGCGGTTGGCGAGGTCGACGGCGACGTCGGGCTTGCAGCCGAGGTGGCGGTCGATCTCCTCGGCTTCCTCGAAGCAGGCGAGGCCGCGGTCGATTTCGCCGCGGTCCATGAAGAGGGTGCCGAGGTTGCCGAGGCAGACGGCGGTGAGGCGGCGGTCGCCGAGGGCGCGGTAGATTTTTTCGGCGCGGAGGTAGCCCTCCTCGGCCTCCGCGTATTCGCCGCGGCGCTTGTGGACGATGGCGCGGTTGCCGAGGTGGCGGGCCTCGGCGGAGGCGTCGCCGCGGCGCGCGGCCAGGGCTTCGGCCTCGCGGAGGCAGGCGACGGCCTCGTCGAATTCGGAGCGACCGCGGTGGACGTTGCCGCGGTTGCCGATCGCGTCTTCGAGGAGCGCGTCATTGCCGATCTCGCGCGCGATCGCCTCCGCCCGGCGCAGGGCGTCGAGCGCCGCGGCGTGCTCGCCGCGGGAGAAACGCAGCACCCCTTCCTCCTTGAGCGCCATCCCCAGCCAGTCGCGCAGGCCCGCCGCTTCCGCCGCCGCCTTCCCCTGCGCGAGGAGGTCGGCGGCGCGGTTCCAGTCCTGGCCGAGGAAGTGGGCCTTGGCGAGGGCGATGGGGAGGCGGGCGCGGTGGACGGGGGTGGCGGGGCCCGCGGCGAGCGCCGCTTCGAGGCGCGGGGCGCGCTGGCCGGCGGGGCCACGAGCGGCGAGGGCGGGAGAGACGGCGAGGATGGCGCGCGCGGCGGTTTCGGCGTCGCCGGCGGCGAGGGCGGTGTCCTGGGCGAGGAACAGATTCTCGGTTTCGAGTTCGAGGCGGTCGAGGGCTTCGACGGCCTGGGGGCCGGAGACGCGGGCGCTCCAGGTTTCGCCGTACGCGACGAAATGGCCGGCGTGGCGCGCGAGGACGGGCGCGGGGTCGGGGAGGCGCGCGGCGGCGAACTCGCGGATGGAGCGGAAGAGGCCGAAGCGCATGCCGTATTTCGTGTCGTGCGTGCGGACGAGGCTGCGCTCGCGGAGGGTCTGGACGGCGTCGAGGGCGAACGGCGCGTCGGGCTCGGCGGAGAGGTCGATCACCGCTTCCGCGGACTCGAGGAAGAACCCGCCGCGAAAGACGGAGGCCAGGGCGAGCGCGGCGCGCTCCGCGGGGGCGAGGCGTTCCCAGGTCCAGTCGAGCGCGCCGGCGAGGCCTTCCGCATGCCGCGCGGCGATTTCCTTCAGGGGCGTCGCGCGGAGGGCCGCGGCGGCGACTTCGATGGCGAGCGGGATGCCCTCGAGGTCGCGGCAGACCTGTGCGAGGTCCTCGGGGTCCGCCTCGAAGCCGGGCGCCGCCGCGCGCGCGCGTTCCGTGAACAGCCGCACGGCGTCGTACGACGAGATTTCCGCGGGGCGCACAGTCCGGGTCGGGACGGGCAGCGGCGGCAGCGGGAGTTCGCGCTCGCCGGCGAGGCCCAGCACGACGCGGCTCGCAACGAGGAACCGGGCGCGCGGCGCGCGCTGCTTCCAGACGCCGATCGTCGCCATTGCGTGCTCGACGAGGTGCTCGAACGAATCCAGCACGAGGAGGACCGGCTTGCGGAACTCCAGCACCCCCGCGACCGCGCGGATCGGATCCTCGCGCCCGCCCGGCGGCGCGCCGAACGCCGCCGCCACGCGGTGCGCGAGCGCGTGCGCGCCCCGCGCCTCGGCCGCGTCGACGTACCAGCAGCCGCCCTCGAACCTGTCGAGAAGCGCCGTCGCGGCCTCGAGCGCGAGCCGCGTCTTGCCGATGCCGCCCGGCCCGGTCAGCGTCACGAGCCGTCCCTCGGGGCGCGGCAGCGTTTCCAGGAGTTCCGCCAGTTCCGCGCGCCGGCCCACGAACGAGGTCTCCGTCACAGGGAGGTTGGTAGCGCGCGTGGAGAGCGTGCGCGGCGGCGGAAACCGCCGGACGGAGAGCGCGCGGGGGAGCGCCTGGAACAAGCGTTCCGGGGGCAGAGACGGCAGCACGCCGTGCGGGCCGAGGTCCTGAACGTCGGCCCCGGCGAGCGATTCGCCCGCATCCCGCGCTGCCGCTTCGGAAAGCAGCGTTTGCCCGCCGTGCGCCGCGGCCGCGACGGCGTGCGCGCGTTCGGGGTCGCCGGCCTGGACGCCGATCCGGACGAGGATCTCGCCGGTCTCCTCGGGCCAGCGCGCGGCGTGGAGGCGTTCCTGCGCGGCGAGGGAGAAGCGGACGGCGGAGGCGCTGTCCGCGAACCGGACGAGGAAGGAGTCGCCCTCGGTGCGGAGCTCGGCTCCGCCGAATTCGCGAATGGCCTCGCGCAGGATCCGGTTGTGTTCCGCGAGGACAGGGGCGAAGGCGGGGCCGAGTCGCTCCCAGAGACTCGTGGAGCCCTGGATGTCGGTGCAGACGAAGGTTGACGGCATTGCGGACAGTTTAGCGCGAAGACGCGGGTCGGGTGGCCGGGCGGTTTTTCGGCGGGCGGGTTCGGGGTTCGGCGTTCGGAGTTGTCGAGCCACTAGGCCGCGAAGCGGCCCCCGTTCCCTCGCCCGCGCCCGCGCCCGGTCGTTCGCTGCGGCGCGGGCGCGCGGTTCTCCGCAGTGAAAGGGCCGGGCGCGGGCGCGGGCGGGGGTACGGGTTGGCCATGGACTTAAGAAAGGGGTTCTTTGACATAGACCCCCACCTTCGACACCTGTTAACATCCCCGCTTCGGCCCTGTGGGGGGGCCCCGTTCCCCGGAGCACCGCGATGCGCGTCTACTGTGTCAACCCGCCGGCCGACCACGGCGTGAAGCAGGTCCGCGAGGGCCGCTGCATGCAGCGCGGCGGCGCGTGGACCACGATCTGGACGCCGCTCAGCCTCGCGTACTGCGCGGCCGTCGCGCGGAAGGACGGGCACGAGGTGTTCCTGAACGACTGCATCGTGGAAGAGGTGGGGTTCGCGGACCTCGCTCGGAAATGCGCGGCGATCCGGCCGGACCTGGTGGTGATGAACGCGGTCACGCCTTCGCTCGACAGCGACATGACGACGGTGGAGGCGATCAAGCAGGGCTGGCCGCAGGCGTTCGTGGCGGTCATCGGGATCCACACGACGGCGCTTCCCCAGGACGCCTTCACGCGCGCGCCGCGGCTGGACGCGGTGATCCGTGGGGAGCCGGAGCTGACGGTGCGGGAGCTGTGCGCGGCGCTCGCGGCGGGGAACGCGGTGGACGGCATTGCGGGGCTGGCGCTGATGCGCGAAGGGGAGTTGCGGATCAACCCCGATCGCGCGCCGGTGGAGAACCTCGACGATCTGCCGTTCCCCGCGTACGACTTGATTCAGCACGACCTGTACAAGATGCCGTATACGGACGGGAACTTCCTGCTGGTGGCGACGGGGCGCGGCTGCCCGCATCCGTGCACGTTCTGCGCGGACCACACGTACTACGGGAAGAAGCTGCGGCTGCGGTCGGCGAAAAACCTCGTGGACGAGCTGGAGCACTGGGGCAAGGCGTACGGGATCCGCGAGTTCCTCTTCTGGAGCGAAGGCTTCACGCTCTCGCCGCCGCGCGCCAAGGCCGTCGCGCGCGAGATCGCGGCGCGCGGGCTCGACATCGAGTGGGTCTGCAACTCGCGCGTGGACGACGTCGACCCGGAGATGCTCGAGCTGTTCAAGAAGGCGGGCTGCAAGATCATCGGTTTCGGCGTCGAGAGCGGCGTGCAGGAGATGCTCGACGCCATGAAGAAAGGCACGACCGTCGGCCAGATCCGCCAGGCCATCGACTGGGCCAAGGCCGCGGGCGTCCAGACCGCCGCGCACTGCATGCTCGGCTTCCCCGGCGAAACGCGCGCGACCATCCAGCAGACCGTGGACTTCGTGCGCTCCCTCAGGCTCGACTTCGCCCAGTTCTACTGCGCCGTTCCTTTCCCCGGCTGCGACCTCTACGACTGGGCGAAGGAAGAAGGCTGGATCGCGACCGACGACTACCGGAAATACGAGCAGAACCAGAGCGCGCTCAACATCCCGGGGATGAGCTGGGAGGAAATCGAGAAAGCGCGGTCCAGGGCGTATCGGAAGTTCTACCTTCGCCCGTCCATGATCGGGAACCACCTGTCCCGGCTCCGGACGGTCAAGGACGTCCGGGTGTTCGGCCGGATGGTGAAGGAATTCGTTTCCTGGGTGTAAGATCCCCGGAAACAGTTCGGGAGCCCACCATGAGAGCCCGCGTCCGGATCTGGATCGTCCTCGCGCTCGCCGCGGTCGCGCCGGGCTGCCGCACGCTCGTCGCCGACGCTGGGGACTACACGAAGGACGAAGCGATCGACAAACTCCGCGGCTACTACCCTTCGATCCAGGAAGTCACGGACACGCACATTTCCGTCCCGAACTACATCGAGGGCGGAAACACGCCCCTCATCATCCTCTACTCGGACATCGTCCGGGTGCGCATCGTGCCCCAGGCGAAATGGTTCGTGCTCACGATCTTCGTCGGCACGATCTACGGCCCGCTGGTCTACAACCTCGAGGTCGAACTGAAGAACGGCTGGAAGGTGCCGGTGATCTTCAACCTGCGTTCGGGCCTGAACCTCGTGCCGCTCTGGATCTACCCCAACGTCCTGATCCACGGGTACGGTCCGGGGTACGCGCTCGACTGGCTGCGGCAGGACGCGGCCGCGCGCGAGGCGGAGCCGGACGAGGAAGAAAGCCGGCGGTAGGCAGTACCAGGTAGGTGTTTTCCGACTAGCCGTGAGCCGATCATGCACCCTTCGACTCGCCCTTCGGGCTCGCTCAGGGTAAGCCGGGCCGCGGAGGGGGGGACGAGGTGAGAAAAGTCGTATCCGGCCCGGCTCAGGGGGAACCATGACGGGGGAGAACGTCCGGAGGCGCGCGGCCGTCGCGGCGTGCCTCCTTCTGCCGTGGCTCGGAAGCGGCTGCCGCACGTGCCACGGCGTGCCCGAGGACTGGACCGTCTCCTCCGCGATGGACGAGATCCGGAACTACGAAAGCGTCTCGGAGTGCACCGAGCTCAGCTTCACGTTCAACGAACCCCGGTTCGTGAAGGGCGTGGGCGCGGCTCTCGCGCCGTGCACGATTCCTTACAAGGACATCGCGGTCGTCCGGCTCTGGCCGCGGCCGGTGCCGTTCGACACGTTTCCGTTCCTGCCGCCGCTGCTCGGCCCGATGGTCTACGACCTGATTCTCGAGATGGACGACGGGTCGGAGCACAAGTTGGTGAAGAGGTGCTATCCGGGTTTTTCGATCTTCCCGCTCTGGCTTTACCCGTACATTCCGGTTCACGGGTATCCACTCGGGCATGCGATCGACTACATGCGGCAACATGCGGAGGCGAGGGCGGGGGAGCGTGAGGAGAAGGGGAAGTGAGATGCCTGTGACCAGTTGCGAGTGACCAGTTGCCAGTTGCCAGTGACCAGTTGCCAGTGGTCACTGGTCTCTGGTCACTGGCAACTGGTCACTGGCAACGGACATCGGGTCGCACCCAATCAGAGGGATTCATGACCAATCGCCTGATCGCGCTCATCCTGCTCCCGCTGTTCGCCGGATGCCGGACGTGCCACGGGACCGACGACAAGTGGACGATCGATACCGCGATGCAGGAGATCGGAACGCGGGCGAGCATCGCCGAGTGCTCGGCCGAACAGTTCACCGTCCTCGAATACACCTTCATCCGCGGCCAGGGCCTCACTTCCAATCCGAAGACCATCCGCTTCCGCGACATCGAATTCGTCAAGCTCAAGCCCGAGCCCGTGTGGTTCGTGCTGTCGCCGTTCGTGGCGGGGCTGATCGGCCCGCTGGTCTACGACCTCGTGCTCGAGATGCGCGACGGGACGGAGTACCGGCTGATCCGGGAGTGCTACCCGGGATTCTCGATCTTTCCGCTCTGGCTCTACCCGTACGTGCCGATTCACGGGTATCCTCTGGGCGAGGCGATCGACTACATGCGGCAGCACACGGTGAACTCGGATCCCGGCTCGAATCCCGGCGGGATGACGCCGGGCGGGAAGTAGCGAACCATAGGGGGGAAGCGCATGGCGGTCTGGGACTGGAAGGTGATCGAGAAGCAGGCGAACGCGGCGCTGGGGAAGAAGGCGGACGACGTCAACGCTTCGCGCCGCCAGGCGCACGCGATCGGGATGCAGGGGAACACGGCGCAGGCGGTGGACATGCTGCAGAAGCACCTCTACTACCACCCGAAGGACGCGAAGGCGATGGACCTTCTGGCGGCGTTCCTCGTGATCGCCGGCAAGCCGGCCGACGCGATCGGGTGGTCGGACAAGGCGCTTCAGGCCGACCCGAAATTCCTCGCGGCGCGGTACAACCGTGCGGTGGCGTGCGTGAAGTCCGGGAAGGTGGAGGAGGGGATCCGGGACCTGGGGATGGCGGTGGAGTCGAATGCGGAGTACCGGGAAATTGCGGCGGAGGATGCGGACTTCGCGGGAATTACGGGGAATGCGCGGTTCAAGGCGGTGCTGGCGGTGCCGAAGATGGAATAGGGCGGGAGGGGGGAAGGGCGAGAGGCGGGGCGGAAGGGCGAAAGGCGGGGCGGAAGGGCGAAAGGCGGGGCGGAAGGACGGAAGGGATTCTGGCGGCGCGCCCGGCAACTCCGAGGGCCTTCGCCCCACGAACCCTATCTCCCTTTCGCCCTCTCGCCCTGCCTTTCGCCCTCTCGCCCTGCCTTTCGCCCTCTCGCCCTGCCTTTCGCCCTCTCGCCCTTCCGCCCTGCCCTTCCGCCCCTCCGCCCTGCCCTTCCGCCCTCCCGC
>JACPRD010000186.1 GCA_016190145.1 Planctomycetota bacterium
ACCCGGGTCCGCGTGGAAGACACCTCGATGCACCGTCTACTGGCCACTGACCACTGACCACTTTCAACTCTCTACGGCTTCTGACTCATGATCCCGCTCAGCTTCGCCGCGAGATCTGCCTTGGCCTTGGCTTCCGCGAGCATCGACTGCCACTTCACCCCCATCGCCTCCATCACGGCGTCGGCGGACTTGTCGAGCATGGGGCCCCAGGCCTTCTGGATCTTGGCCTTGAGGATGTCGACGTGGGCGGCATGCATGGCCTGGAAGAAGGCGCCGGTCCACATCTTGGTGGCGCAGGTCACGGGGTCTCCTCCGCAGTCGCTTTTGCAGGCGGGGCAGCAGCAGGACGACTCGGAACAGCAGGAGGAAGAGGCCGCGGTGGAGCAGGAGGACTCGTTGCATTCGGGCATGGGATGGATCTCCGATGGGTTAGTTGCGGGTTTCGAGTTATGGGTTGGGCTTCCGAGTTCAGCGTTCAGAGTTCCGAGCTTGACGGTGGTGTCGCGGGGGTCTCCTTTCGTACCGACTGGTTGGTATTGCAACTCACAACAAAAAGCTCAGGACTTCACTCCCAGCAGACCGTCCAGGTACTGCTGGTAATGCCGGAGATGCGCGGCCACCTTCTTCATCGATCCCTGCGCCTTGCCGAGGAGCAACGCGCCCTCGAGGGTGGCGATGAAATGGTCGGCAAGCTCCTCCGGGTCGAACTCCGCCCTGGGCGCGCGCGCGGCCTTGGCGGCGGAAATGTCGGCGGCGAGGGCCCGGGCCCAGTCCGAAAAGCCCTTCTCGCAGCACGACTTCAGCTTGGGATGGGTGTCGCAGCACTCCTGCGAAAAGGCGCCAAGGAGGCAGCCGTTCCGCATCTTCGGGTCGCGGGACATCGCGATCGCGCCGTCGATGGCGAGATGGACGCGCTTCAGCGGGTCCTTCTCCGCGGCGATGAACCCCTCGAACATCTCGCGGCCGGCGCAGCAGTAGGCTTCGAGGAGGGCGCGGCCGAGGTCTTCCTTGCTCTTGAAGTAGTGGAAGAAGCTGCCCTTGGTGAGGCGGGCCTTGCGGCAGACGTCGTCGACGGAGGTATCCGAGAAGCCGCGTTCGAGCATGAGGCCGAGGGCGGCGTCGAGGAGTTTCTGGCGAGTCGGGGTGGGGGTGCGCATACGTACCGGTCGGTATGCTACACCGGATGACACACGGGTCAAGGAGAATTCGTTCGTGCTTCGTGCCTCGTGCTTCGTGCCTCGTGCTTCGTGCCTCGTGCTTCGTGCCTCGTGTCTCGTGCTTCGTGCCTCGTGCCTCGTGCCCTGGCCGGAACGAGGAACGAGGCACGAGGACTGCCGACAACTCTCTCCCCCCCCGCCCCCAGAACACGAAGCACGACGCACTACGCACGAAGCACGAAGCACGAAGCACGAAGCACGAAGCACGGCCCTTCCACCTCCCAAAACCGGATTTCGAAAAAGATCCTTGATCTTTCGCCCCCCCTTCCTGCTAAAGTGCGCCGCATACGGAACCACCCGGCAGCACGGGCTCCACTCGGAGCCAGGCCGGGGTCGCGAGAGCGACCTCGACCCTTTTCGGGTACGGCAGGGAGTTTCCGCAGAAAGAGGAGATCGACGCATGGCGACCGGCACTGTGAAGTGGTTCAACGATCAGAAGGGTTACGGGTTCATCGCTCCTGACGACGGGGGCAAGGACGTGTTCGTTCACCACACGGCCATTCAGGAGGCGGGTTTCCGCTCGCTTCAGGAGGGCCAGAAGGTGAACTTCGACATCACGCAGGATGCGAAGGGCGCGCGGGCGGTGAATGTGACGAAGGCGCAGTAGCGCGCATAGAGTCCGGAAACCCGAGTCCCGCGGCGAGAGATCGCCGCGGGACTTTTCATTGGTAGTGCGCGGATCGCTCCGGGCGGGGGGGCCAGTGACCAGTGACCAGTGACCAGTGACCAGTGGCCAGTGACCAGTGGCCAGTGACCAGTGACCAGTGGCCAGTGACCAGTGGCCAGTGACCAGTGACCAGTGACCAGTGACCAGTGACCAGTGACCAGTGACCAGTGGCCAGTGGCGAGTGGCGAGTGGCGAGTGGCCAGTGGCGATCGGCCGCGACCGGCGACTGGGCGCCAGAGGGTACGAGAGTCGGGGAATCACAAGGAGGTCGCAGGCCACGAAGCCTCGGGCCCGATGTCCTCTCCTGGCCACTGGCCACTGGCACCTGGCCACTGGCACCTGGCCACTGGCACCTGGCCACTGGCACCTGGCCACTGGCCACTCTACCTGCCTCCGACCGTCCGCACTCGCACCATGAACAGCACGACTTCCTGCTTTCCGCCCTCCTCGCGCATCACCGTCGACACCAGAACAGGCCGGTTCTCCGCGACGGGCGAGGCCAGCGCCAGCGATACCCACTCGCATTTCGGCGTCTGAATCCGGCCGCCCCCCTCGGCCTTCGGGTCGAACGCTTCCTCGAAAGTCGCCGTCGCCAGCGCCGAACGGGAATCGACGGCCCAACGGCCGGAGGTGGCGGGCGTGAGGACGAGGTCGAGCGAGAGGCCGTCGTCGACGCAGTCGGGGACGGGGTCCCACGCGCGCGCGTTCTGGGCGATCTCGACGTCGTAGTCGGCGACGAAGGAGGCGCGGCGGCCGCGGGTGAGATGGAAGCGGGTGCCGGTGCGGCCGAGGGCGGAGGAGGTCGCGATCAGGCGGGCGCGGTCGCCCTTGCGGGCGAGGGTGAGGAGGTCGGAGAAGAGTTCTTCGGGGAGGCCGTTGGCGCGCGTGACGATATCGCGGCGGGAGGCCCATTCGGCGGGGTCGAGGGCGACGAGCCAGGCGTCGAGGGCCGCGGGCGTGCCGAGGCGGGTTTCGAGGCGGGCGAGGGTGTCGCCGATCTGATTGAGGACGTGGACGGGGGCGCGCGCGACGAGGGTATCGCCCATGAGGGCAAGGCGGAGGCCGTCGGTGTCCCAGATTTCGGAGCCGGTGGCGGTCCCGACGAGTTCCATGAGCGCTTCGCGGCCGAGGCAGAGCGGATCGTCGCCGAAGATGCAGCCTCCGGGGTTCGCGTCGTCGGAGGTCTCGGCGAGGCCCAGCTCGGGGCCCGCGAAGTTTTCGTGGGGCAGGTGGAGGAGCGCGCCGGCGTCCCACGCGCGGAAGACCGGCTCGTCGCCCGTCGGGTTCGCGTCGGCGGGCACGGGGTTCTCGAGGCGCGCGCGCACGACGAGGAGCGAGGTCCAGCCCGGGGTTTCGGGGCGGTAGTCGGTCGCGGCGAGGAGGAGGGTGCGGCCCATGGGAATCGCGACGGCGGTGCGCATCTCGAACAGGTCGAGGCGGGGCTGCTCGACGGAGCCGCCGGAGGCCGCGGGCAGCTCGAATTTCGCGAGCTCGGCGAGGCGCGAGGCGGCGAAACGGAGCTCCAGGACGACGAGGTCGCGCGCGGTGGACAGGTGCGGGTGGACGTCGAGGACCGCGCCTTCGTCGAACATCCCGGTGACGGGATCGGCGACCGAGGCGCCCTGCGCGATCTCGATGTCGAAGTCCTTCAGGTACGTGCGCCGCCGGACCGAGGCAGTGTGCGTGCGGACGCCCGCGCCCGCGCGCACGCTCAACTGGTGCCGGATGCGCCCGCGCGCGGGATCGCCGGAGGCGGAGAGCAGCGCGGCCGCGCTCCGCTCTTCCAGCAGCCCCGCCGACACGTCGAGCCCCTTCAGCGCGGCCTGCGATACCTCGATCGCGTCCAGCTCGATCACCACCACCCGCGCGGCCCGCGCCTCCAGCAGCTCCAGCACCGCCCGAATCTTCTCCTGCGTCTCGGCCGGCGCCGTCACGCACAGCTGCCCGTCGTCGAGCGACATCCCGTTCTCCGGCCCGTCCCACGTGCCGGGCGCGATCGTCGCCTGCAGAAACTCGGCCACGTCGTCCGCGTTGATCCCCGGATCCTCTTCACCGACCGTCGCCTCCTCCGAACGGCGCGACGTGAACCCGATCCGCGGCCCGGGCTGCGGCACCGCGGACTCCGTGAGCGGGCGGAGATCGTACGAGCGCCTCTCCTGGGCGGAGGCGAGGGAAGCGGCGGCGGCGAGGAGCAGCAGGGAGCGCATTTATCGGGTCTCCAGAGGACGGACGCGGAACAGCAGGATCACGGTCTCGGTGCGGCCTTCGGGCGTCGTGCGCGTTCCCTCGGCGACTGCCGTCCACACCCGGGCTTCCAGCCAGCCGTCGTTGAGGGCGGTGAAGAGCCCGAGGGAAGCGCGCTGGAGCTCGCCGCCGGGTGCGTTCCCCGCCGGCAGCGATTCGAGCGCGGCCTCGGACGCCATTTGCGCGCGAAGCTGCACGCGCAGGCGTTTTCCGACGGCGGCCCCTTCCGCGCGCACGTCGATCACGAGTCCCTGGCGGAGCCCGGCCGTGACGGGATCCGTGGCGCCGGCTTCCTGCGCGATTTCGACGTCGCGGGAGGCGACAAAGAGGGTTTCGGCGCCGGACCAGGCGTGGAAGCGCTGGCCGTTCAGGCCGAGGGCGTGGACGGCGGCGGCGATGCGGGCGCCGTCCCGGCGGCGCGCGCGGTCGAGCAGCGTTGCGGGGTCGCGGGCCTCGCCGCGGGGCGCCGTTTCGAGGGCGACGGCGACGGCGTCCACGGCGACGTACGCGCGGCGGAGCTGGAGGAGCGAGGCGACGACGGCCTCGGCGGCTTCGACGCGCGGCTCGGGGCCGGCGAGGAGGCACAGACCGCCCTGGCACACGAGCGCGCTTTCGCCGTCGTCCCACGCCTCCTCTCCGGTCGACGCCCTCACGAGTTCGCCGATCCGCTCCCCGGAGATTCCCTCCCCGCGTTCCTCGGGCACGACAAAATTCGAGCCGGCGTCGTCGCGCACCACGGTATCGAAATCGATCCGTGGGGCGGGGAAGTCGGGAACGGTCGCTACGAGCCCGCCCGTGTCGACGATCCGGAGCACGCGTCCGTCCCGGCGGTACGGCAGGTCTCCCGCCTGTTCCGCGACGCGCGTCGCGCGCACCAGGACCGCGAGCGTCCGCCCGCCGGCGACGCCCTCGCTCCCGCCCGCCGCGAGCAGCACCGTGCGCCCGACGGGGCACGGAAGCGCGCCTTTCGCGCGCAGCACGCGCCGCGCCGGCTGCTGCATCCGGCCCTCGGGCCGCGTGTTGCCGTCGAAGATCCGGAGCGGCTCCGGCAGCGCGCACGCGAACCGGAAGACGAGGAGCAGCACACCGGGATCGGGCGTCGACATGGGCACGACGTCCAGGACCGAGCCGTCGAGCAGCCGCGGGACGATCGGGTCCGCGATCGCCGCTCCCTGCGCGATCTCGATGTCGAAGTCCTGCAGCAACCGGCTCTGGCGCACGTCGGCCGCGTGGACGCGCCGCCCGGCGAGGCTCAGCGTGCGCAGCGCCGCGACGAGCTTCCCGCGCGCGGGGTCGAGAGCCGCTTCGCGGATCGCCCGCTCGGTCTCCGGATCCAGCACCCCGGCCCCCGCGCCCGTCGCTTCCAGAATCCCCGGCTCGAATTCCAGGACTTCGGCATCGACGGCGATCCGGGTCGAGCACCGGCGGGCGAGCGTCTCGAGGAACGCGGCGACGCGCTCCTGCGTGGCCTCGGGAGCCTGGACTTCGATCCAGCCCTTGTACTCCTCGAGGCGGTTCGGGGGCGTGTCCCAGGTGCCCGGCTCGATCGCGTCCGCCAGGAGCGATCGCACCGAGTCGGCGTCCAGGACCCGGAACCAGTCCTCGGAGCCGGCAGGGACGGCCGACGGCTCCCCGGGAACTTCGAGAGAAGGCGCGGGTTCTTCCTGCCGGCCCCGCGTAAACGAGCGGATGTCGTACGAGCGGGACACGGCCCGGATTTCCTGGGCGCCGGCGAGACCGGCGAGGGCGAGGAACACAAGAGCGGATCGCATGGTGCCTCCCCGAAGACGCCTGAGCAACACAGTCCCCCTCCCCCCGGACCATTAGACGGGGGAAGGGGGAGGGAAGTCAAAGCGGGTTTCCCGTCGCCGGATTTCGCGCACGATGAGGAAAATAAAACTTTTCCGTCGCCCGTTCCTTTGATAAGTAAGCGAAGTTCTTGGGTACGCCCGACGCCTCGGACTGCATGTGTTGCATCCAGCCAGGAGGGGCCTCAAGACCCTTCCCGGCTTTTTTTACAGGCGGCCCGGGCGGACCCAAAAAGACAGCGGAGGTAGAAGTATGTCGACAGGAGTTGTGAAGTGGTTCAACGACCAGAAGGGTTACGGTTTCATTGCTCCGGACGACGGGGGGAAGGACGTCTTCGTCCACCACACGGCGATCCAGGAGCAGGGATTCCGGAGTCTTGCCGAGGGACAGAAGGTGTCCTTCGACATCACCCAGGATGTGAAGGGTGCCCGGGCGGTCAACGTGGCGAAGGCGGAGTAGGGCTTTCGCGCTCGCACGCACACTGAACCAAAAGGCCCCGTGACTTCGGTCACGGGGTTCTTTTATTGGGAGGGCTCGGTGGGGCGGGAGGGAGCCATAAGCCAGAAGCCATAAGCCATAAGCTGCGCGCTTCGCGCGCGATCGTGGGCGGGGGGGACTCAGCCGAACGATGCGCGGATGGGTCCATCGCTGTTGATCCGCTTTTATCGCTTCTCCAGAGCCTTTCTTATCGCCGTTCATCGACGGCCCGTCCTGGTTCCTAGCTTCCGGCTTCCGGCCTGCGGCTGGCCGTCGTCAGAGCGATCGCCGCGAGAGCCATCAGCAGTTCCACGCCGAAGACCTGCGTATACGCCTTGTGAAGCCTGTCGAACTCCGAACCCGCCTCCGTCCCCCGGGGACGCGCGTCCGCGAGCGCGGGCGTCAGGTAGAGGCGCAGGAACAGGGTGCCGGCCAGCAGGAGCGCGAGGGAGACATCCGCGAGAATGGAAGGGGCCCTGCGGAATCGGAGGAGGAGCGAGGCGGCGAGTCCGGCGCCGAGGAGGCCGAGGGAGGCCCACTCGAAGGCCCGCAGGCACGCGCCGACGACGGAGCCGGCGGCGGCCCGGTCCGGCGCGAGCTGGTGAAACGCGGTGGGGGCGACGATGAACGCGATGGCCGCGCCGCCGCCGAGGAACAGGGCGAGGGCGCAGGTGCGGACGACGGTGAGGATCCGGATCAGCATTCCTGTGGCCTCATGTCTTTCTCCAAAGTCCTTCGAGCATTCCCACGAGCGTAAGGAACCGCGGGTCGTTCCTAAGATCGTGCGGGGACTCGATCGCAGGGGCGGTCGGGGCGAGCCCTTCGACTCGCTCCCTCCGGTCGCTCGCTCAGTGTTGCGAGCGAAGCGAGCGAGGTCCGACCGCCCCGAAGATCGAGTCTCCGCACGATCTTAGTCATCCGGATCTTCACCGCGCGCGACCTTCGCCTTCTTCAGCGCGGTCCGGATCTTCTTCAGGGCGCCCTTTTCGATCTGCCGCACCCGCTCGCGCGTGACGTTTATCTTCTCGCCGACCTCGCGCAACGTGAGCGGCTGGTTGCCGCCGAGACCGTAGCGGAGCCGGATCACCTCGGCCTCGCGCCCGTCCACTTCCTCGAGATACCGCTGGATCATGAGCGCCTCGTCGTCGGCGAATTCCTGCACGAAGGCCGGCTCGACCTGCGTGTCCTCGATCGCCTTCCAGAGCAGGTCGAGCGAGAGCGGCTGCTGGCTCGAGTAGGAAGTGTTCAGGGCCTGACGCACGGCCTCGCCCGCCGGCCCCTTGAGCTTCAGCGCCTTGGCGATCTCGTTCGGGTACGGCTTGCGCCCGAGTTTCTGCGTGAGCTTGAGCGAAGTCGCCTTCCACTTGCCGATCATCTCGACCATGTAGGTGGGGATGCGGACGGTGCGCGCGGTGTCCATAAGGGCGCGCTGGATCGCCTGCTTGATCCACCAGGTTCCGTAGGTGCCGAACTTGACGCCGCGCTCCGGATCGAATTTCTCGACGGCCTTGAGGAGCCCGAGGTTGCCCTCCTCGATCAGATCGAGGAACGCGAGTCCGCGATTCGTGAATTTTTTCGCGATTGAAACGACGAGGCGCAGGTTCGCGCGGATCATCCGCTCGCGCGCCGCAGGGTCGTTCTTGTCCCGGATGAGGCGGCTCAGCTCCTTCTCCTCGTCGGCCGTGAGGAGAGCGACCTTGTTCACCTGCTTCAGGTAGAACTCCAGGTCGGCGTCGGTCCTGTGCGTAGGTCACCTCGAGATGTGCGTCGGAAGCGGATGGCGGGTCATTATCGGGCGGGGCGGGGCTCGGCGGGCATGAAATTCAGCGGGGGGCTGAGACGGGGAAAGGGATTAGCCACGAAAAGGCACAGAAGGCACAAAAAAGTCACAGAATGAATTTTCTGATTTCGTATCTGGGGGCGCCGAAATTTATCAGGAGGCCGTGGCGGATCTGGCAGGCCCGAAGGTATCCCAGAAGTTGAGCCTCATGCTCGGACACCAGGGCGCGGCAGGCCTTGATCTCGACGAGGAGCTGGTCCTCGACGAAGAGATCGGCGACGTAGTCACCCAGTACGGTGCCGTCCTCGTCGCAGACCTTCAAAGGATGTTGCGCCACGAACTTGACGCCCTTTTTGGCGAGCCGATGCGCCAGACCGTTCTCGTAGATCTTCTCGAGGTGCCCGTGCTTCAAGTACTTGTGCAGATCAAACCCGGTCTGCCGCACCACATCGCACAGCGCCATGATGCCCTCGGTCTCCGCATCCCTCGATCCAACCCCCTTCATATCTTCCCCCTATGTGCCCTTTGTGCATTTTCGTGGCTAATCTGTTTTTCGACTCACCGCCCCAGCCTGAACACCGCCACCCGATCCTCGCCTTCGCCGAACTCCGCGACCGGCTCGAACCGCGGGTCCAGCCGCTTCGCGATCCCCGGATGGTCCTCCTCCAGAAGGACGAGCCAGGGCGTGCCCGCCGCGCGCAGCCCGGCCTCGATGTCGTCGGGCGCGCCGGATTTCGGGACGTGGACGAGGCGGGCGCCCGCGTAGTAGGCGGTTTTCTCGGGGCCCATGACGGGGAGCCCGGGGGCACGCTCGCGGAGGAGAAGGCCCGCCTGCTTGAGCGGAATCTGCTCGCGGCGATCGGGGCGGAGGGACTTGGGAAGTGCCGCGGCGGCGACGAGGAGGACGAGAATCGGGACGGCCCGGCGGCCACGAAGCGAAAGGCGGGCGGCGGCGGCGGCGCCGAAGGCGAGGAACAGCGTCGCCGGGGCGAGGAGGTGGCGCGTGGAGAGGTAGCCCTTGGCGTAAAGAAGCCGGAGGAGAGGCGGCAGGTAGATCGCGAGCGCGGCGAGAAGCGCCAGGCGTGCGAACCGCTCCGGCGGCGTGCCGCGCGGCACCATCGGGTAGAGCAGCACCAGCACCAGGAACGGCAGATAGATCGTCTTCGCCATCTCCTTTCCGAAATACCACGGCAGGAACAGCGCACTCCGCTTCCCCTTTTCCTCCAGCTTCTTCTCCGACGCGCCGGACTTCGCCTGCGGCGCCACGCGCGTGAACGCCTCGCCGCCCTGTTTCGCCGTGAGCGCCCAGCGGCCGAGGTGGCCGTGGAGCCAGACGGCGTAGGGGAGGAAGCCGGCGAGGAAAACCGCGGCGGCGAGCGCCGCGGCCGCGAGGCGTTTCGGCCAGAGCGTCGGGCCGATCCGCGCGGCGGCGACGATCAGCACGGGCGCGAGCGCCGCCGCGGCGAGCCCCTCGGGCCGCGTGAGGTAGGCCGCCGCCGCGAACGCCCCCGCGGCCGCGCCCCAGCCGGGGCACGGAATGGAAGCGGTCTTGAGCGCCGCCGCGAGCGACGCGAGGAAGAAAAAGAGGAACGTCGATTCGACCAGGATGTCGCTTCCCACGTCGACGGCCTCCGGGTGAAGGGCGACGAGGAGGGCGAAGAAGAAGGCGCCGCGGGGGCCGAAGGCGCGGGCGCCGAGGGACCAGGCGGGGAGGACGGCGAGGGAGCCGAGGAGGATGGAGACGGCGTGGGCGGCGAAGGGGACGTCGCGGAGGACGAGGGCGAGGGCGGCGGAGAGGGCGGGGTAGGCGGGGTGGTAGCCGTAGGCGAGGGCGTCGTGCCAGTTGCCGTCGAGGATGAGGCGGGCGATGCGGACGTAGTGGTAGGAGTCGGTAGCGACGAGGGCTTTGAGGAGGCAGGCTCCGAGGCGGGTGGCGAAGGCGAGAGTTGTAAGCAGGGCGAGCGTGGGGGCGGGTTTCCACTCCGGAACGGCGGATGGGTCGGGAAGGGCGGGTTCGGGCACCTGTGAGGCCTCCGGGGGGGCGGGGATCGTGGTTCTCCGGCGGCGGAGCCGCCGGAGCCCTTGCCCTTGACCTTGCCCTTGACCTTGCCCTGTCGTTCGAATGGCGAGGGCAAGGTCAAGGTCAAGGGCAAGGGAAAGGGGCGGCGCTGCGCGCCGCGAAATGCCTAGTACGCGTTGGGGTTCACGAAGCCCCGGAGGACGGTGAGAATCACGATTCGGATGTCCAGCCACAGACTCCAGTTCTCAATGTAGTACAGGTCGTACTGAATCCGCTTTTTGAGACTCGTGTTTCCGCGCCAGCCGTTCACCTGCGCCCAGCCGGTGATCCCCGCCTTCATCTTGTGCCGCAGCATGTACCGCGGGATCTGCTTCTTGAACTCCTCGATGAACACCGGCCGCTCCGGGCGCGGCCCCACGACGCTCATGTCGCCGACGAGAACATTCCAGAACTGCGGCAGCTCGTCGAGACTCGTCTTGCGCAGGAACCCCCCGAACGCGGTTTTGCGGGGATCGTCCTTCGTCGCCCACTGCGCGCCCGTCTTCTGCTCCGCGTCCGTGCGCATCGACCGGAACTTCCACATCCGGAACGTCCGCCCGTCGAGGCCCATCCGCTCCTGGCCGTAAAACACGGGCCCGCGCGAAGACAGCTTCACGCCGGTCGCGAGGAGAATGAGAAGCGGAGACAGGAGGAGCAGCGCGGTGCCCGCGAAGGCGAAGTCTACAGTTCGCTTGAGGAGCAGATTCCACCCGAACAGCGGCGACTCGCGCAGCAGGATCACCGGCAGCCCGTCGATGTCGCTGATCGAATGGTTGAGCGCGTCGAACGACGTCACGTCCGGAATCACCCGCACGTCCACCGTTTCCTCCGACAGCGCGTCCATCACCTTCTCGAACGTTTCGTGCTCGCGCCCCGGAAGCGCGACGTACACCTGGTCCACCCCGCGCTCCGCAATCAGCCGCGACAGCTCGGACGTCCGCCCCAGCACTTCCACCCGATGGAATTTCCGCCCGATCCGCTCCTCGCGGTTGTCCACGTATCCCGCCGGCACGATGCCCATCCACCGGTGCCGCCGGAGCGAAATGGCCAGCTCCTGCCCCGCCCGCCCCGCGCCCACGATGAGCGCCCGCCGCACGTTCCAGCCGTGCCGCCGCGCCCAGCGCAGGACGACGCGGACGGCGGTGCGTTCGAGCGAGAGCACGGCGAAATTCAGCAGGAAGAAGATCCCGAACGCGACGCGCGAGTACTCGTACGACTTGTAGACGAACGTCAGGCCGGTCATCAGCAGGAACAGCATGACCTGCGCGCGCGCGATGTCGAACCACTCCGAGAGCAGCGAGTCCGACCGGCGCGCGGAGTAGAAGCGGCAGTAGCGGTACGAGAAGGCGGCGAGGACGAGGACGGCGGGGAGGAAGCGGGCGTAGTGCACGAATACGGGGCGGCCCTTGGTGACTTCGATAAGGCCGGAATCGAATCGGATCCAGTAAGCGAGGGCCCAGACGCCCGCGGTCACGGCGAGGTCCGCGAGGAACATGAAGGCTTCGATCAGCTGGGAGTTGCGTTTGAGCATGCCGTGGCTCCCAGATGATATCGGCTTCCGGAGCGAGGGCAACGGAGCGTTCGGCGTTTGGCGCTGGCCGGCAGCCTGAGGTGTAGGTCAGATCATCTCGAGCAAGCGGAGCGATCGAAGGACCTTTTCAATCTTGCCCTCCAGGCGCCGGGCGTTGCGGCCGTTCTCAGGTGTTCGGCAGAGAATCAGCAGATACCGATCCCGCGTCCTCTTCATGACATGAAGACGAATCCGGATCCGATCTCCGCCTGGACCCCTTGCCGTGCAAGTAGCGGACGCGAACCGCCCCACCGGAAGATCGAGACTCGAATGGCGTACGCGCGTCGGCTCGGTCAAGGCAAGATCCGCCAGCACCTTGTGAAGGAACCTCTCAAAATCCACCGCCCTGAGGCCAGGCGCGCCGCCGAATCCCGGGAGAATCCCATGATCGGATTCTCCCGGGTCGTCGGCAATTCTGGTCGATGCGATGTCTGCCGGCACCGCCTCGAAGATGTCGATCGCGCCCTTCGATCTGCCTGCCAGAGCCACAGCGCTGAGCACGAATCTGGGCCCGGCTAGCGAAGGCAGGGGCGATGCAGTTCGTCCTGTCCTGGTGCGAATGCCCTCGGTCACGGTCACTTTGACTCCGCGGACGCATACGGCGGAGTTTCGGTCCGGCTCTTCGGAGTACCCGTTTGTAGCGAGAAGCAGCCCCAGGGCACAGGCGGCGATCAAAGCCATCACCTGTTTTCCGGAGGAATCCGCCTGTCGGCCTTGTCCTGTCTCATCTTGAGCTCTCCTTAAGTCCAGCGAGAAATGAAATGGCAGTCTTGCACGCAGGGGATCATCATAGAGATCTCAATCGGCGGATGCCGAGCTAATTCGATCTCATCGGAGATGGCAGCGGCGGCGGGGTGAGTTGCGGGGCGCAGGCATCAGGCTGCTATGCTTCGCCGACTCCTAGCCTCTCCAGCAGCCGGCGCTCCCGCCAGGCCCGCTTCCCCCGGCGCAGGCGAGACATCGGCCAGAGCTGCTGCCAGGTCAGGATGTAGGCGCCGCGCAGGGTCAGGAGACAGCGCGGGGAGCCGGGGTCCCGATGGAGCCAGCCCCAGCGGATCTGCTCGTCGAGGTCCCGGGCGATCGACTCGCACATCTTCTCCGGGAGGTCGGCCTGGAGGGGCGGGTCCTTGGCGCGGCGGCCCTCACCGTCCGCTCGCACGATCGCCTCGTGCACCGCCAGCAGCCGGAGCGGGTCCGCCACGCCCGGCACCTCGTACATCCGCTTCAGCCCGATCTCCGTCCACGGCATTACCACGGTGGAGCGGAGGGTGTTGAACGAGCGGCCGTCCTCGAAGGTCGTGGTGAATTCGAGGCTGCGCGTGTGCGGGCGGGTCTGGCCGGCCTTCGTCACGAAATGGAGCATGCCGACGGCCATCACCCCCCGGGCGCGGTCCGTCATCATGCAGATTTCGGTGGTGACGTTCGGGGTGAAGTCGGCGAACAGGAAGCGGCATGTCTCGCGGAATCCGGCGTCGGCGAGGGCGGGGAAGACGGAGTCGAAGAAGGCGTCGGCCTCGCCGCGCGCCGGGTCGCGCGGCAGGACGCGGGGCTCGCGGCTCTGCCAGTGGGAGGAGCGGACGATGAGAGGGGCCGCGAGGTACATGAAGGCGAGCAGCGCGGCGGCGGGGATGCCGACCCACTGGAACGCGGGGTGCGCGAAGACGTCCGCGGGCGCTAGGGCAAGCATCGTCAGGGGACGCTCGCACGGAAGCAGCCTGAGGCCCGGATTCGCAGAGGAGGATCGCTCTCTTCATGAATGGCCTCAAGAGAGAACCGGCCGCGGACATCGTCTGGCGGGAGAGTCTCCAGAACGGCGGATCCGCTCTCCAGTCGATACCGGTCCTCACCGAAGTCGCCGTGCTCCCACTCGAACGACAGGATTCTGACCACAGCTCCGGCAGCACCCGGCCGCTCCAGGACCAGCGTGACCGACGAACCCATGTCGTGCTGCACGGGCCAAGGCGGAATGTTGTCCGGATCGTCCACCAGGCGGATCGTCATCGTTCCCGTGTCCTGCTGCTCAAGCTGCGCCGTTTCGTAGTCGTTCGTCCAGGTATCCGTGCGCCCGTTGCGGGCTTCCTCGAATTCCACTTCGCCCCACGAGCCGCATCCGCTCAGGAGCAGGACACCGAAGAGGGAAGCGGAGGGAGCGCGCATGGCCATTACTTCTTTTCCAGCAGCCGCCGGATCGCGATCCGCAGCATCGCTTCCTTTTTCCCGCCGACGGCGACGAACGCGATCTTTCCTTCGCGGTCGACGACGAACAGCGTCGGGATCCCCGAGACTTTGTAGTTCTTGAAGTCGTCGCCCGTCGCCACGACCGAGGGGAACGGGACCTGCAGGTTCTCCCGGAACTTCTCCAGGTGCTTCAGGTACCCCGCCTCGTCGAGCTTCTGCACCGCCTCGCCGTCCTTCACGTTCTTCCCGAGCTGGTCCCGGCCGGTCGGGAGGAAACCGTGGTCGTAGAACTTCGTGATCCCGAGCAGGTCGAAATCCTGCTTCGCGAACTCGGCGTTCAGCGCTTCCAGACCCGGAAGCGAACTCAGGCAGGGGCCTCACCAGGTGGCCCAGAACTCCAGGAGGACGACGCGGCCCTTGAGGGCGGAGAGGGGCTTTGCGTCGGCGCCGAACCACGTCTTCGAGTCGATTTCCGGCGCGGGCTGGCCGATCAGCTTCGCGCGCAGTTCGAGGTAGCCTTTCGCGCGCCCGCGGGCGTCCTTCATCGGATCCGCGCCTTCGGGAATGAGTTTCAGACCCTCGGCGTACGCGGCCTGCGCGCCGGCGTAGTCGCCTTTCATGGCGCGCGCGTCGCCGATGGCCATCTTGAGGTCCGGCTTGCTCTCGTCGGGGCCCGAGTCGCACAACGCGGCAAGCCGCTTTTCCGCGTGCTCGAGGTCGCCGGCGGAGAGGAGCCCGATCGGCATCCACGTCGAGCGCACCCAGCGCGCCGAACTGCACTCGGGCAGTTTCGCGAGCAGCAGTTCCCAGGCCTCCAGCGCGCGTTTCGGATCCGACTCCACCGCCTCCTGCGCCACCGAGGTCAGCCCTTCCTCCAGCAGTTCCGCGTCCGCCTTCGGGTCGAACGCGCCCCAGTCCGCCTTGTCGAACGATTCGCGGAACGTTTTCTGAAGCGGCGCGAGCGTCGCCTCGTTTTTCCCGTATGCCTCGCGCCACGCTTTCTGCGCGGCGGCTTTCTCCTCGGGCGTCTTCGCGTCCTTGAATTTCGGCGAGACATTCTCCAGGTCCTTGCGTCCCTGTTCCGTCGCGGTCTTCAGTTTCGCCCACGCGTCGCGCACGGGGTCGTCTTCCGCGAGGGCGGTGGCGGCGAGGGCTAGGAGAAGCGGGAGGGTGTATTTCATCGGGGGCCCTTTCCTGTGTTGAAGAGGCGCAAGCGTAGCGCGGAGGGCAGCCATAAGCCATAGGCCATAAGCCATAAGCCGCGCGCGGAGGGCAGCCATGAGCCATAGGCCATAAGCCATAAGCCGCGCGCTTCGCGCGCGTCGGAGGGCGGGGTGGACTTCACCCTCCTCCTCGCGCGTGGGGGCGGGCGGCAGTTGGGGAGTCTCGCCCGCATCTACTGGACATCGCGGGGCGAAGTCCTACCATGGCATCAGTAAAGACCATTAAGTAAGGACCTCTCAGGGAGAAAAACATGCACAGACTCGTGCCGCTCCTGACGCTCGCCCTGCTGCTCGCCGCCTGCGGCTCTTCCGGGAAGAACTTCGACGAGACCAGGGTCGGCAACATCAAGAACGGCCACACCTCCCGCGTCGAGATCGAGCAGTGGTTTGGCATGCCGGGCGCCAGCCAGGGACTGACCGGGACCACGAACGGCGCCGTCAAGCGGTACACCTGGTCCTACGGCCGCTCCACGCATGGCGGCGCGAGCACGAAAGCCAAGGCGCTCGTCGTGGACTTCAACGACAAGGACGTCGTCGTGGATCACGCCTACTCCGAGCAGTAGCCCGAAACGAGAAACGAGTAACGAGAAACGAGGAACGAGGAACGAAACGTTTTCCGGAGCGCCCCGCTCGCGATCCTCCGTCCCGCCTGCGCGGCCGAGAAGATTCCACTCCCTCGCCCCGCCGCCCCCGCTTAGCCTTGACGTCCATCCATGCGCGACCGCGTCGCCATCGACGGCCCCATGCCCGCGTTCTGGCCCCCGCGGCCCTCGCGGTTCTGGTCCTGGCTGCTCCGCCCGCTGCACCGCGCGCAGCTCCGGGGACGCTACGCCGTCTCGGCGGTGGAGGTCGAGGGCCTCGACCGCCTGCGCGCCCTTCCCCCCGAGGACGCCGCGCTCCTCTGCCCCAACCACAGCTTCGCGGGCGACGGCGCCGTCATGCTCGAAACCGGCCGCCGCGCGCCGCGCACGTTCCACATCATGGCCGCCTGGCAGCTCTTCACGGGCCACGCCGGTCTCGACGGCTGGCTCATGCAGCGCCAGGGGTGCTTCTCCGTGGACCGCGAGGGCGCCGACCGCCGCGCGATGCGCACCGCCGTCGAACTCCTCTCGACCGGTCGGTTCCTCGTCGTCTTCCCCGAGGGCGAAAACTACCACCTCAACGACCGCCTGACGCCGCTCCGCGAGGGCGTCGCGTACATGGCCGCCGCGGCGCAGAAGGAGCTGAACGAGCGCGGGAAAGGCCGGGTCTGGCTCGTGCCGGTCGCCATCCGGTACCGGTTCGCCGGCGACGTCACCGAGGATCTCTCCGCGGCGCTGGAGCGGCTGGTCGCACGTCCGCCGTTCGTCACCATGCCGGGAGGCACTCTCCCGATGAGAATCGTCGAGTTTGGAGAGTTTCTTCTCGCGAAGCGGGAGGCGCGGATCCTGGGCCGTGTGTTTCACGAGCATCGGCTGCCGGAGCGCATCGCACGCCTGATGTCGCACCTGCTCGCCCGGCACGAGAACCAGTTGCTGGGCAAGGTCGATCCAGACGAAGCCATACCGGTGCGAGTCAAGCGTCTGCGCGCGAAGCTCCTGGAGCTTCCGCAGGAAGAGCGGACGGACGCGGTGAAGCAGGCGCTCTCGGACCTTCACCTGGTCATCCAGCTCTTCAGTTATCCCGGCGACTACGTCTCGAGCGCCCCCACCCCGGAGCGCATGGCCGAGACGCTGGAGAAATTCGACGAGGACCTGACGGGCCGCGAGGCGCGGCCTGTGGGGAAGCGGCGGGCGCGGGTCCGGCTCGGCGAGCCGATGGACGTGAAAGCCGCGCTGGGCGACGGGCGACCGCGCCAGGCCGCCGCCGCGCTGACCGAGCGGCTGGAGGCTGCGATTCAGAGTCTCATGTCCCGCTGACGCAGGAGCGCGCCGCGGATCGCCGAGTCCTCACGACCCCGGACAACGCCGAACCCCGAACGCCGAACTCCGAACCGCTCTACCGACGCCTCCCGATCCATCTCCTGAGCCACGCCAGCACCTCGCCGTACCAGTGCCGGCTCGTGCGCGGTTTCAGGATCCAGTGATTCTCCTCGGGGTACACGACCAGCCGCGCGGGAAGCTTCATCGCTTTGTAGACGTTGTAGATCTCGAGGCCGGCGACGTACGGGACGCGGTAGTCCTTTTCGCCGTGGATCACCAGCATCGGCGACCGGAATCCGCGCGCGTGGCGCATCGGGTTCCAGCGGTCCATCGCCTCGACGCGGTCCCACGGCTCGCCGCCCATCGAACGCTGCCGCCCCTGCGTGACGTCGCTCGCGTACTGCGTCTGAAGGTCGCACACGCCCGCGTGGTTGATGATGCACGCGTAGCGGTCCGTCTGGCTCGCGATCCAGGCCGCCATGTAACCGCCGTAGGAACCGCCGGTCGCCGCCATGCGTTTCGGATCCACGATCCCGCGCGAGAGCAGCAGGTCCGTCGCGACCGTGACGTCGTAGTACGGCTGGTCGCCCCAGCGGCCAAGAATGGAAGCGGCGAACTCCTGGCCCCAGCTGGTCGAGCCGTGGAAGTTCACGAGCGCCACCACGTACCCCGGCGCCGCGAACGCGTGCGCGTTCCACCGCCAGTGCCAGTCGTCGCCGAACACGCCGTGCGGCCCGCCATGGATCATGTGGACGAGCGGCCAGCGGCGGCCCGCGGGACGCGGCGCCTTCGGGATCTTCTCGCCCGGCGGGTACAGCACGTACATCTGCACCGGGTGCCCGCCCGCGCCCGTGAAATACACCTCCTCCACCGCCGACAGCTGAATGTCCTTCATCAGCGGCTTCGTGAACTCCGTCACGCGCCGCAGCTTGCGCGCCTTGAGGTCGATCACCGCGGCCTCCGGCGGCGCCGACAGCGAACAGTGCATCACGAACGCTTTCCCCCCCGCGATCTCCGGCGCCGTGAACGTCCCGCGGCGGACGAGGGGGCGTAGAAGCGCCTTCTTCGTCACGTCGAGGGAGTAGAGCGCGATCTGCGCCCGGTCCTCGGCCCGCACGTACACCGTCCGCGAGTCCGCCCCGAACGTCCACCCGCTCGCCGACCGGTCCCAGGCCTCCGTCAGCACGCGGTGCGTGTCCCTCGCGCGGTCGTACGCCACCAGCCGCACCTTGTCCGCGTAGAAGTCGATCTCGCGCCGCACCCCGTACACGATCCGCTTCCCGTCCGGCGAATATTCCGCCTGCATCACGTCCGGGAAGTCCCCGCCCTTCAATTCCCGGATCCGGCCGCCCTTCCCACCCGCCGTGATCTCGAGCAGGAAGATCCCCCAGAGCCACGGGTCGTGCGGCGGGTCGGAGCGGCACGAAGAAAACGCGATCTCCCGCCCGTCCGGCGCGATCCGGTACTGGCCCGAAGGATCGTCCGGCGCGAACCACCTCTTCCACCCGGGCGTGAGATCCGTCATCTCCCGCGACTCGAGGTCGATCGCGAAGATGTGGTGCACGCGCCCGTCGGTGAGCCACTTGTCCCAGTAGCGGTAGATGCGGTCCTCGCTCACGTGGACCTTGCAGGGATCGTCGTCGCGTTCCTTCTTTTTCTTCGCCGTCGCCTCCAGCCCCGGGTGATCGGCGTACACGGGGGCGACGAACGCGATCCGACGCCCGCCGGGGAACCAGCGCGGGTCGGACGCGCCCAGCGGCAGGTCGGTGAACCGTTCGGGCTCGCCGCCGTCGACGGCCATCACGTGAAGCTGCGGCTGGTCGGGGTTCTTCGGCCCCGATTTTTTCTTTTCGTCCGGCTTGCCCCCCGGCTTCCGGATGAACGCGATCCGCTTCCCGTCCGGACTCCACGACGCCTGCCCCGCGGAGAGTTCGGCCTGGGTGAGGGGGCGGGGCGGGGAAGCGCCGTCCGTCGTGCCGAGCCAGAGGCGGGTGACGGACTCGTTGGTGTCGAGGGACCACTGGGTGACGGGGACGACGAAGCGTGTGCCGTCGGGGGCGGGCTGGGG